>JAESUJ010000107.1 GCA_016763165.1 Candidatus Babeliales bacterium | reverse complement strand
GGCTCATCCTCAAGATCAAGATTACAAATTTTTTCAAAAATTTTTACGAGATTAAGCATTCCTGATTTGATCTCATTATTGTTTTTTTCAGCATTAAATTTTTGTGAATAGATGATACTATCTCCAAGGTCTGCAACTACTCGGTTCCATAAAGATCTTAATTGTGAGTCTCCTGAATTCGCAAGATCTGGTGTTTGAGCATCATAAAAAAATTTCAGGTTTTCAATGTATGTTTGATTCTTCTCCATCATGAACTGGTCAAGTTTTTTCAAAGAAAACATGTTTTCTGTACGATCAAAAAAAATAGCATTCATGATATGTCGGATGCTGGATTCAACGCAGTCGGAAAATGCCTCTTTCTTGACATTTTTTTCTTTTTCATCAAGTGATCGAGAATACATATCTGCATATCCATTTGAGATAGGATTTTGACCATCTTTATAAGGAAGAATTCGAGAGAAGTCATCTCGATGCAATGTAAGCCAGATGTCGTCGAGTGAAGCGTCGCCATTTCGTATGTTTTCACGTGCTGGTTCAATGTCATCTTCATTCAATAGACGATCAATATCAGTAATCGCCCCTTTGTAAACAATATCTTCATGGAGTGCGAGTAAAAGAGTCTTGATATTCTCTTGTCGTGAAAATTTGTGACAGAAAAAAGCTCCTATGACTTGCTCAACCATATGCTTTGGATACAAAGAAGCATCTGAAGCAGTTTTTACTATTTCATCAATTTCTTCTTCTTTCTCTTCTTCTTTACTTAAACTCCCACTTGCTTTTTTATGCATATTGGTCTCTTGTTCAAGAGCTTTTACAAGGTTAACAAAAAGAGACTCAAGATTTTTTTTCAAATTCCTCTTAAATTTTTTGTCAGGAGATCGTTCTGTGATTTTCTCTATAAAAGTATCAGCATTGATATTCATTTTTTTCAAATGAGCATTGAGCCCACGCTCTTTAAAGATTATAGCGAATTCTGTTAGTGGTACTTTTCTTTTTTGAGCGGTCTGCTTTTTGGCAGGTTTCTTATCGACTGCAAGCCAGCCTCTTACGCCATAAACAAAATTAAAGAGTGTTGCAACATCTACTTCCTCAAAATAATTTCCTATGTTGGTTAAGCCATCGCCTTCTGTAGTCAGTTGCCCTGCAGGCGAAGGGAAGAGTTTCAGTACAATTTCCATGATAGGATCGTTATCAAGCTCTCTGTCTTTCACGTACAGTCTTTTGCCATCTTTATCAGATCCAGGAATAACATTGTAGAATCTCAAGTTTTCGATAAAACCGGATGAAAGAGCCATCGATCCAAGCATCGGTGCATACATTTCAAATTTTGGTTTAAAGCAGGCTCCAACATCTTTAAAGGCAACCGCAGGCATTCCCAGGCTTGCAAGCGAGTAAATAGGCATTAAGGTTATTGACCAGATAATCAAGATTGAATAGCGTAATATCTTCATTTTAGGAGCCCCTTTTTTTTAAATATTCGTTATATTACCGTAAATTTAGCTAATTGTGCATTGTACCGAAGACTCGTCTTGTAGGTTCCGATGCTCATCGATACCTTTTACTTTTCCTGGGAACTCTACTTCTAATTTTTTTCGTAGCTTGTTAGGAAGTAGTTCAGAAATAAGAATAGATTTAATTTTTTTACAATTAATAATTGTTATTTTTTCGAGTGCTTGAAATCTTGACAGATCAAGTATTTCAATACTTACATTGCTCAGATCAAGCGACTTAATGTTTTCAGAGAATCCATGTATAAACCTGAGCCTTTCGCAATTGCTAATTATTACTTTTTTGAGTGCTTGGAGTTTTGATACATCAAAAGTTTTAATATTTAAACGATGAAGATCTAGCGACTCTATGCTTGTTGATAGTTTATCAAGCGATTTGAGTTTTTCAGATTCTAAAATTGTTAAACGTTTGAGTTCTTGCAGTCTCGACAGATCAATAGTTTCAATATTTACATTCCAAAGATGAAGTAATTCAATATTTTCAGATAATTCATTGAGCGACTCGAGTTTTTGGCAAGAACGAATTCTGACGACTTTAAGTGCTGAAAAATTTGATAAATTAGCAACTTCAAGTGCTTTTAGATGATCGAGATGAATCAACTCAATACTTTTTGATAATCCATTGAGTGACTTGAAATTTTGACAATCGCTTAGTTTAATGGTTTTAAGTACCGAAAATTCTGATACATTTAAAGTTTCAATATTTGAATTTTCAAGATTAATTTTTTTAATCTTTTCACTTATAATCCTTTGGAATTTTTTATTTCTCTGTTTGTTTTCATCAAATATTAATTGACTAATTTTTTTGACACTGCTCTCATCATTCCATAAATAACTCTTTATAATATTTTCTATTATGAAGCTCATGCGACCCTCATTAATATAATCAGATAAATTATGAAACAGATTTAAAGCACGTATCTTTCCGTTTGTATCATTTAATGTTTTACCAAAAATTTGATATATAGGCTTTGCTGGAACTACATCATATTCAATCAATTCATCTGCAAGAAAGAATGATGCGCTCCCTTTTTCCATACTCAACTGATTAAGATTTTTCACAATGTTTTCAAATGCAACACTCTCAAGAATTTCAGAATTTTTTTGATCTATTTTTAAATTATTAATCTCAATATGCTCATTTGATATTAAAAGAACAAAACTAAAAAGGTGTTTATGAGCATGTTTATCATTGATTGATATTGCGATATCTCCAGAAAGATCATGATTACCATGTATACTAAATATCTTTATATTTGAAAAACGCATTTTAAGAGCTACTTTTTTTGGTGAGAGTTCTTCAAAAAGAATTTTAAAACAATGAAAAAATCTATTTTTGATCTGTTCTATGAATTTATTTTCTTGGCCCTTAATAAATGTTGGTTCGTCTCCCAGTTCAAGATTAAAAATTCTTTCAAAGACCTGAACGAAATTGAGGATCCCCGACTCTATTTCATTATTGTTTTTCTTAGCATTAAATTTTTGTAAATAGATAACATTTCCCCCAAGATCAGCAACTACCTGATTCCATAGAGATCTCACCTGATAGTCGCCCGAATTCGCAAGATCTGGCGTTTGATAAGCATAAAACTCCTTAAGATTTTTAATGTACGTCTGGTCTTTATCTGCCATGAATTGATCAAGTTTTTCCAAAGAAAATGTCTTTTCTATAGAGTCGAATAAAATGAAGTTCATCATATGTCGTATGGTGACTTCAGCACAGTCAGCAAATATTGGTTTTCTGATTTTTTCTTTACCTTCTTCTTCGTCAGATGCGCGAAGGTACATCGCAGCTATTCCATTCGAGATAGGATCTTGATTGTTTTTATAAGGAAGTATTTGTATCTTAAAATTATCTTTATGGAGCGCAAGCCAGATATCATCGAGAGAAGCGTCGCCATTTCTTATTCTTTCTTGTGCGGGAAAAAGATCATCTTCTTGGAGTAGGCGGTCAATATTGGCAATTTTTTCTTTATCGACAATATCTTCATGGAGTGAAAGTAAAAGGTTTCTAATATTTTCTTGTCGCGCAAATTTGTGACAGAAGAAAGCTCCTATGACTTGCTCAACCATATGTTTTGGATAGCAAGAATCATCTAAAGCAGCTACTACTTTTTCTTCTTTCTCAGTGCTTTCATTTTCTTCTTCTTCTTCCTTCTCTTCTTCTTTGTTTAAATATTCACTTGTTTTCTTGTGAATACTGGTCTCTTGTTCAAGAGCTTTTACAATATTGACAAAAAGAGACTCAAGGTTTCTTTTCAAATTTTTCTTAAATCTTTTCTCACTAGATTTCTCTGTTATTTTCGCTATAAAAGTATCAACATTGATATCCATTTTTTTCAAATGATTGCCGAGTCCTCGCTTTTCAAGAATTATAGAAAATTCGGTTAATGGCTGCTTTTTTTTCTGCACAACCTTTTTCTTTTTCGAGCTTTTTTCTTCTGATTTCTTATCCATTGCAAGCCAATTTCTTACGCCATAGACAACATTAAAAAGTTTGGCAACATCTACTTCCTCAAAATAATTTCCTATATTGGTGGATCCAGCTCCTTCTGTAGTCAGCTGCCCTGCAGGAGAAGGAAAGAGTATCAGAATGATTTCCATGACAGGATCGTTATCAAGCGCTCTGTCTTTTACGTACATCCTTTCTCCTTCTTCATCAGATCCAGGAATAACATTGTACAATCTCAAGTTTTCGATAAAACCGGATGAAAGAGCCATCGATCCAAACATCGGTGCATACATTTTAAATCCTGGTTTAAAGCAAGCACCAACATTCTTAAAGGCAACTGCAGGCATTCCCAGGCTTGCAAGCGAGGCTGTAGGTATCAAGATTAGTGACCAGATAATAAACATTACACAGCGTAAGACTTTCATTGTATGAGCCCCTTTTTAATAATATTTATTTTCAAATATTATTTTATGATAGCAAGGTGGCTTATTTTTATTCAAGACTTTGGGATGCAAGAGGACTTGGACACCTTTGATATTCGAGAAAAAAGGTTATGGAAAAATAGGCTGAATTATTGAGACTCAGCCCCACGTGTTTTATATTCGTGAAACAGTAACACCTTTTTGATGCATATATTTTCCTTGACGATCAGCATATGAAGTGTCACAAAGTTCTTCAGCTTTCAAAAAAATCACTTGTGCTATTCCTTCATTTGCATAAATTTTTACAGGAAGTGGTGTAGTGTTGGAAAGTTCAATAGTGACATGTCCTTCCCACTCAGGTTCAAAGGGAGTGACGTTGACAATAATACCACATCGAGCATAGGTTGACTTGCCAAGGCAGATGGTGAGAACTTCGCGAGGAATTCTAAAATATTCGACACTGTGTGCAAGAGCAAAAGAGTGTGGAGGTAAGATGAATATCTCAGCTTGGATATCTATGTAGGAATCTTTAGCCATTGCTTTTGGATCAACAATTGCATTGTGAGCATTGGTAAAAAGCTTGAAAGAAGGTGCAATGCGCATGTCGTATCCATAGCTGGAAACACCATAACTAATACATGGTTTGGTAGGATCTATTGAGCGAACTTGTTTGTGTGCAAATGGTTCAATCATGCCTTTTTCGAGGGCCATGTGTCGTATCCAATGATCTGGTTGAATGCTCATTTTCGATTCCTTTTTCTATTAAATTTTTCACCTGTTAAATTACTAAGCGTATGCTAACACAGCTTGGTATTGAAATCAAAAGTTTCTCTCTTTTTTCGCTTGGTTTTCTTTCTTTGCTAGTTTTTGTTTTACCGGTATACTTAAATGAATGTATAAAAATTATAATTTCTATTTTTAAAGTATGTATCAATGAGCAAACAGTTTACGCATTTACACTTGCACACAGAATTTTCTTTATTGGATGGAGCGATTAAGCTTCCTGATTTATTACGTCGGGCAAAAGAAGAGTCTTGGAGCTCTATTGGTATTTCTGATCACGGGAATATTTTTGGGGCGATAAAATTTTTTCAGCTGGCTAAAAAAGAAGGCATCAAGCCGATTCTCGGTGCAGAAATGTATCTTACTCCTGATGTGAAAGTGAAAAATATTAAAGAAAAGTACTTTCATCTATTAATTATTGTACAAAATCGCGTTGGGTATCAAAATTTATGTCGTTTGATGGCTTTTTCTTATCAAGAAGGATTCTACTTTAAACCACGTATCGACTATGCAGCATTGGAAAAATACTCTGAAGGGCTTATTATTTCTACCGCTTGTCTTGGTGGACACATTCCGAGCCTGTTACGTAAAGATAGAAAAGAAGAAGCGTACGAGCGGATTGAATGGGGTATTTCAACATTCGGTAAGGATCGATTTTTTTTAGAAGTTATGCCGGTTGATTTCGAAAAACAGCAAGTTACTAATGATGCACTGTTTGAAGCAGCAAAAAAATATGATATGTCCGTCATTGCAACAGGTGATGCTCATTACATGAATTGCAAAGATCGTGAAGCTCATGAGGTTATGCTCTCTATTCAAACGAAAGATGTACTGTCAAATCCCAATCGATATTCATTTGGTGAATTTAAAGGGCACCTTAAATCAACTCAAGATATGTTGGATGCATTTGTTGGGCATGAAGAAGTTGTTTGGAATACTCAGAAAATAGTGGATCAAGTAGATTTTTCTTTTGAATTTGGGAAACTTCATTTTCCTGCGTATGAGATTCCAAAGAAGCATACACAAGGAAGCTTTTTTTCAGAACTCTGTTTAAAAGGGTTGCAAGTTTTAAAAGATAATTCGTTGATTCCGTTAGATTTATACAGTAAGTATGATGATCGATTGCAAGTGGAAATTGATCTTATTATAAAAATGGGGTATGTAGGATACTTTTTGGTTGTCTCAGATTTTATCATGTGGGCTAAAAAAGAAGGCATCCCTGTCGGTCCAGGACGTGGATCAGCAGCCGGGTCACTTGTTGCATGGTCTCTTGAAATTATTGATATTGACCCAATAAAATATGGTCTTATGTTTGAGCGATTTTTGAATCCTGAACGGGTGAGTATGCCCGATATCGATATTGACTTTTGTATTCATGGTCGAGAGCGCGTAATTAATTATGTACGTGAAAAATACGGATCAGATTGTGTTTGTCAGATTATCACTTTTGGTACGATGATGGCAAAAGGCGTGATTAAGGATGTTGCGCGTGTTTTAGGTTTTCCTTTTCAAGATGCGAATGCATTGACTGAATTAATTCCCGACCAGCTTAAAATCAGTCTTGATGAGGCAATCGAACAAGAGCCTCGTTTAAAAGAAATGATCGATCAAAATCCTAAAGTGCATCATTTAATGCAAATCGCTAAACGACTTGAGGGTTTGACGCGTCATGCATCAAAACATGCTGCTGGTGTAGTCATTTCTCCTGAACCCTTAGCTTCCGTTCTCCCTTTGTATATTCCTTCTCGCAGCAATGAGTTGGTTACACAATATGCTATGACTGAACTTGAAAGTATCGGTTATTTGAAGATGGACTTTTTGGGGCTTAAAAATTTATCCATTGTTGATTATGTTGTAAAGTCACTGAAGAAACATCAAGGAATTGAGATACATTTAAATAAAGTTCAACTTGATGATGAAAAAACATTTAAGTTGCTTTGTGCTGGAAATACTGCAGGGGTATTCCAATTTGAATCAAGCGGGATTCAAGATGTTTTAAGAAAGCTACGTCCTGATAAATTTGAAGATTTGATTGCAGTCAATGCATTGTATCGACCAGGACCACTTGGGTCAGGCATGGTTGATGATTATATTGAACGACGTCATGGACGAAAAAAAACAACATATATGTTTCCAGAACTAGAGCCTATTTTAAGTGAGACATATGGTGTGATTGTCTATCAAGAGCAGATGATGAAAATCGCATCGGTTATTGCAGGATATTCACTGGGTGGTGCTGATATTTTGCGCCGTGCAATGGGTAAGAAAAAAGTTGAAGTAATGGAAGAGCAGCGATTGCTTTTTATTGAAGGAGCAATCAATAAAAAATTTAACGAAAAGAAGTCTGGAAAACTTTTTGATTTAATGGCTTATTTTGCTGGGTATGGATTTAATAAATCACACTCAGCTGCGTATGCGCTTATTGCTTATCAGACTGCTTATTTGAAGGCAAACTATCCTTCAGAGTTTATGGCAGGTCTTCTTTCATTTGAAACAGGAAACTCTGATCAATTGACACATTATTTGGGTGATGCGAAGCAGATGGGTATCAAGCTTCTACTGTCTGATATTAATCGATCTGATATTAAATTTATAGCTGACGAGTCATCAATTCTTTTTGGACTTGAAGGCATTAAAAATGTTGGAAACGCAGCACTTGGAAATATTATGCTTGAACGTGCAAAAAAGCCGTTTAGGGATTTATATGACTTCTGTTTTCGTGTTGATTTAAGAACCGTAAATAAGCGAGTTATTGAAAGTTTGATTATGGCTGGTGCATTTGATTTGATGCCAGGCAATCGTGCGCAAAAAATAGCAGAGCTTGAGCAAATAATGGGAGAATCTGCTGATGAAAGAGAAGCTGTTCGAACAGGGCAAATGGGATTGTTTGGTTCGGTAGCTGCATTGGAAGATGGGGAACCAAAAGTGTATGAATTTCAGCCTCGTGAAGAGTGGTCAACCATGGAGAAGCTTGAAAAAGAAAAAGAAGTTGCTGGTTTTTATTTAAGTGCACATCCTTTAGAAAGTTATGCTTCGTTGGCTCGTTGGTTTGAAATACCTCCCTTGTCGCATGAAAAAGCGCGTGATTTGACCGAGGATGTTGAGATCGTATGCATTGCTATGATTTCAACTATACGAGAGATCACGACTAAAAAAGGTGATAAAATGGCTTTTGCTGCGATTGAAGATTTGCATGAATCAGCAGAGCTTATTATCTTCCCTAAAGTATATCAGAAAGTACAACAGCTTTTAGCAGATCATACTATTTTCTTGATCAAAGGAATGCTTGATGCAGCAAGCGATTTGAAATGTAAAATCAAAGTTAATCAATTGGTTCCTATCGACTTGATTATGAAAGAAGGCAAAGGCGTTATAGGCGTAAAGTTTCGACTTCCTCTGGATAATCAAGATGCTTCGATAGAGCTTCTGAAAAAAAACTTGCAGTCAGGGCAGTTGCGATGCATGCTCGTGATGGAAGAACATAAAAAAATTGTAAATCTTTTATTGAAGCAACGTGTTGCATGGAATCCATCGGCATGGCTTGAATTTGAAGAAAAAGGAATCGAAATTTCTTGTAAATTATAAAAATACTTGCAGTAGTTTGTCGCTTTTATAAGCGGTGAGGAAAGAGTCTTTTTTAATTGAATAACTAACTTTTTTCTTCTAGATCAAGTCTACTTATTTCTGCAATGCTCCATAAAGGTTCTTCAAAAAAAACATGTCCATATTCAGGAAGAAGAATTTTTTGAGTCAGCATCAGTCCAGCAAAGAAGTCTTCTTTGCTTTCTAAATGTAGTGCCAATGATGATTGTGGATGCGGGACAAGACGTGCTACTTGCGTTATGAGATAGCATGCATGTTTTGTCCATTGTATGAGAGATGGATTAACTGAAGAGATTTTAACTTCAGGTCGTGATGAAGCCTGAGATTTTTTCTTTTTCTGATTTTTTGATTCTTTACTCGGATTTACGAGATTTTTTTTTATTTCTTTTTCACAAAAAGAGAAGAAAGAGTATTTGTCTCGTTGCTCAAGTGTTTTGTATGCTTGAGACAGTCTTATTGTTTGACTTGTATCGATAGCATCGATGCTTGGTTTAATAAGTTCAGAAAACGCTGAATCTAGAAGAAGTGGATAATTTTGACTTGTGTTAAAAAGTGATAAACTATACCCCCAATTATATATGCCAGATGAGCAGTCGGTGCATTTCCATTCTTTTATATATATATTGTCATTCCAGCAACCATATTTTGTATGAGTCGAAGGCTCTTTATTTAATAATTTTAGGTTAGGAAGATCTTCTAAAGCTTCAATGCCATCATTCTCAAAAGTATGTAGCTTCTTTTGAAGAACATACCAAAGTCCATTCAATCCTGGTTTAACAAGAAGAGGAGCGACTGGATATTTAAATTGTTTTGTAGAAGGCCTACCATTTTTATCTGTAACAGCTATAGAGGAGATGAGCGCAGGAATCCACCATTTTCTGAGTAAAACAAAAAGAGATGCGCGTAAAGAGAGTTCACATTTTTGAGGATCAAAAACAAAGAGTGCTCTCATTTTTGTTCCATTATTCATCAGCACTATTTTCTCACATTCTCCAATTTGACAAATATCTCTCTCTTGTACCACCTCACCTATATTTTTCCATGGATTTTGATGAGACAATGAAACCTGTTTCATATGTTTTTCAATTTTGCTTGATAAAGGAAGGAGCTGATTAAGATCAGGTGATAAAAGATGAATAAATTCTTTATTATCTTTATATTGCTCCAAGAGCATGGTGTGAGTCAGAGCAAGTTTTTTATCAATATTTTGAATAATAGCCTTGCTTTGTGGCAAGTATTGGTTCTCTATTTCTTGCTTGAGAACATTGTGCAATTCAGAAAGTTCTACAGGATCTGGTCTGTTGTAAATTTTTGAATCAATTAAATTAAATAAAGAGGCGCGCGTAATCGTTTCATAAAAAAAGCAATCGCTGATCTTTAGATAATTTATTTTTTGGTTGAAATGGTGTAAAAGTGTTGCATTCGATGCAAATCCCGCATACAAACTTTTTTGGTAATCAGCTTGATCAAAAAGGGCTTGAATCTGTTGAATGAGATAATTTATACGAATAACCTCTCGTGAAGATCGTGCATACATGCTTAAAAAATCAACAAATACAATCTGTGTTGCACCAGTTTCTTTGCATTGCTCTGTGAAAATATCTAAAAAATGTTGGTATTCAAAAGGAAACCGTACTCCTTGATTGAAAATCATCTGTTCAGGATTACTATTTTTAAGTCCTTCTGAGGGAGCTTGTCCCAGTGGAAGGCATAAACGTATCTCTTTTGTGTCAGGGTTCAATAAAAACGTCTGGTTTTTGTATAGAAAAGGAATCTGTTTTATTTCTTTAATATTAAGCAATAAGAGGTTTTTGCAGTAGGCATTGTACTGACTATCACTCTGTTTTGAAAGTAAATCTTTTGGGGAAAGTGACTCAAATTCTTTGATTTTGTTTTTTAATGAGTCTGAAATTTGTTTTTTATTTTTTTCAAAATGTTCGATAATCAGATGATCCTCATATGCTCTGTCTGGTAAGTTTTTGATGTTAACAAAAACAGATCCATCAGGTTTATATGTGAAATGGCTCAATTGAGCAGGAAGGTCGGCAATGAAGACTTGTTCGCTAAATTGAAATATTTCTGCAAATTGTGATGAAGCGTTATCGATAGCTTGGTATTTTTTTATATTATTTTGATATTTCATCCAATTCTTTATATTTCCAAGCATTGTGCTTTTTCCAACGCCATCAACAAAACTTCTAAAAACATACAATGTCTTTTCATCATTGATCGGTTGCAATTTTTTTGAGAATGTAGCAACAAATTCTTGCGCGTTTTCAGTTGCTTTTTTACTGCGTAAAGTTGTCTGATTTATAGGATACGTAACATCTGATCCAGTAAAAAAATATTTAAGAGGGATAGGGGAGTCTTTGATGTGTTGGGCATGTTCAATGGTAAATAAAATATCTTGAGTACCTGCAACATGTTGATCTTTATTGTTAATATTTTGATAATACAGAGTATTCCAAAAGTCTATGCATGTCTGCATAAATTGTTCATGATTTTCATCAAAAAGAGCTTTGTGAATCTGTTGTTCTTGCTGCTTGAAAAAGTTGTGTAGATTTCCACAAAAATCTTGTTGAAAACGATACGCTCGTGGGTCAAAAATGATTATTTTTTTATTACCGATATGTTCGGTAAGCATCTGTGGAGTGGTCGGAAGATTTTTGAGTAAAAAACCAGTCATGAATCCGAAAAGGTCGTGGCATTCTTGGGTGATGCCAAAAAGTGTTTTATTGATAGTTTCATCATTGATACTTTCTCCTTTGACAGCAAAGGGATTAAAAAAATAATCAGGTGCAGCTGCTTTTTCGTATCCCATAATAATCATGCGATGAGCTGTTTTAAATCCTGATTCTAATAATATATTTTCTAAGTCAGAGAAACTATGAGCTGTCTTTTTAAGTAAAAAAGGATGGTATTCATGTGTGAACCGGCCTTCATTGCTTATTTCATAAAAATTAATAAAACTCTTAACAAAGTCTAAAGATATCGGTATTGATGATGTAGGCATCGTCAACGCCTGTATTGTCGATATAGGTATTAAGAAAGATAGACATATAAAAAATGAAAATATAGATAGATAGCTTTTCTTCATCATCGAGATGTCTTCCCTTTTTTTTTATTTTCCCATTCTTTTTCTATGGTTTTAAAAAGGCGTGTCCATAATTTAATATTTTTTTCAGATGATGCTTGGTATGGAGTGTTGCGAAGCTGTCCTGCTAGAAAGTCTATTGTGTGAAAGAGAAGAACTAAGGAACGCATCTCTTTTTCATGTAAACTATTCTGCCTGCTTTTTAATAAAATACTATTAAAAAAGGTTCCACTGTATGAGAGCGAGTAAGCATAAATGTCATGTAGTAATGTGCATCCATACGCATCTTTCGGTGAATTTTGAGCAAGGTATTCTGAAAGAAAAACAAGGTTCTTATTTTTATTATCATATGAATAAGGTTTTATAGCTTTTGTTTTTTTATCTACCATGTGTGAGTGAATAAATTGAATGATTTGATCAGATGCTTCTACGGATTTACGAAGATGATGCTCAGTAAATCTTCCCTTTTCTTTTATATGAAAATATTTTGATGGTGTATGGGCAAGCAGTTCGATCTGTATTTTAAGAGCAGTTGTGTACGCATCTACACACATTGTTTCCTGTATTGCAGCGAGATCTTTTATTGATGGTTGTATAAATCTGAAATAGTTATTCACAAACAGATGAGAAAAAGATTGTTGTTTATCGGTTTTTGCATCTAAGCACCAGTCGCATCCTTTTATGGAAATAGGCAGTGTAAAAAAAATTATAAACAGATACAATTGTTTAATCATCTGTAATTTCTGGCGTTATAAGCTCAATCCATGGATATAAAAACGAATGAGTGTAAGAGGTGATTTTTTTACGATACTCTTTAGACCAGTTGTTTTCACGTGTCTCAATGAGAAGCTCTTTATATTTTTCAAGTGATTGGGCAAAGGTGTTGATAGATTCGTAAACAATTTTTTTATGTGACTCTAAGGCATGGGCAGATTGCCAGGCGATTATGTGTTCAAGTGATGAAACGATTTGGTTATACGTAGTAATCAGTTGATGATCCCAGACGAAAGGAGTCTCTTCTTTTAGTGATTCAATTAAATATTTGTATTGCCGAATTTCAAATAAAAAGCGTCGAAGTAGATTTTTAGAACATTTTTTTGCAGTCTCATTACTCCAGGCGTTAGAAATGTTATTTGTTGCATTGTTTACTCCTCCAGTTAGTAAGACCACAACAGTTGCGACAACTACATCGTTATATATTCGTTTAACTGCCTCTACTTTCATATCTTTGTTATGATCTTCTTTTTCAAAAGTAAGATAGTACAAAAAATAAACAATACCGCTAATCAGTCCAATTTTTGTAACACCTTGTGCGAGTTCTGATGTTCGTCTTGTTTTTACATACGTTTTGTAATGATTAACAAGTCGCTCTATTCGTTTGGTTGAAAGAGTTTTTAGAGTAATAGTTTGAGCACCTTTTGGTAGCGTAACAAGTTCTGCTATTGCTGCTTGTTTTTTTTTGACTTGTCCTAAAAGCATGCATGGTAACAAGAATATTAAAATTATTTTTATTTTAATGTTAATCATCCCAACTGTTTCCACCATAATTATTATAACCGCCACCAAATCCAGATGCTTTTTTACGATTTGATTTCTGACTAGATTGTTCAGGGTTTATGATCATGCCAAGTTCGTTTAATCCAGAGTCAATTGAAGAAAAATAACTTATCATCAACTGAGTTCTTGTTGAATCAATAAGATCTTGTAGACAATTTGCAGTTGTCAGTTGACTGATAAGTCCATCAGTATCACAAATAAGTCGCTGCAAAGATGCTTCAAGGTCCCAGTCATTATTATTGGTTGATTCATCAAGGCGAATCGTCAGTTTTTCAAGCATGAAATTAAGTAAAATCAGATCACCTTTACGACGTTGTATCCATGCTGGATCAACAACTTGTTTTTGTTCAGTTGCTTCTTCGGGAGTATCAAATGATTCGGTTAACATGCTACGGAGCTGCATGCTCGTTGCACGACTTTCTGAGTTTTCTATGCCTTTGCGGAGCTCTTTATAGGTGCTTGCTAAATCAGTACAATTTGCCTGCCATCGATTGATGTCATTGATAGAAATAGTCGGGGTGAATCCAAAAAATTGTACGATAGAACCTATTCCATTTTCTATTTTATCAAAAGCTTTCTCCCACAGAACAGTACTTCGTTTTGCAATAACTTTTCCAAGAGGTTTAGTTGATTGTTCTGTAATCGATTGCAGAACAATATTATGCATAGAATCATTTTTTGAACATCCACGTCCTAGTAGCCCTATGGAAACACCTTGTCTAATAGCTTCTGTAGGCGTTGTTATCTCTGGATTTAAAAGTGAATTCCGAGCATCTTCAAGTCGTTTAATAAAGATTAGTGTTTGATCTTTTTCTTCTTCGGATATTTTATTTTTTGAAGCGTCTCTATCATCAAGTTTATTGTTTAAAGATTCTATGTTTTCATTAATTGAATTTATTTTTTTTAAATTTCCTACTATTTCATTTGATTCTTTATTTATAAGTTCATTTCGAGCCCCTTTAAGTTTTTCAAGCAATAGTTTTGTGTGCTCTATTTCTTCTTGGGATATGTTACCTTGGGAGGTGGTATAGCCATTAAGCTTGTCTCTTTCGAGAGCTATACTTATATTAAGATTCCTAATATTTTTTATATCTTTTTCTATTTTATTTTGTCCGTTATCTCTCCCATTCATTTTCATGGATGGATAACTATTATAATAATCATCACCATCATCATCATTGCGATTAGCTGCAAAAGCTCTTAATAAATCACTTTGATTTTGATTGTTTTGATTAGCCCCATAGATATTTGATACAAGAGCAACAGAAAAAATAAATAATAAAAAATGTTTATTCATAATAATTTTATAAAATCGGGAAACTTTAGAGGGACTTTTTAAGATAGCGAGCAGTCACACTTTTTTTAGATTTTGCAACCTGTTCAGGTGTCCCTTCTGCTACTACAAGTCCGCCTTTATCGCCTCCATCAGGGCCAATATCAATTATGTGATCAACTGATTTGAGTATATCAAGATTATGTTCGATGACAAGTACTGAATTTCCATTATCAACAAGCTTGTTCAACACAAGCAGTAATTTTTCGATATCGTTGCTATGAAGTCCTGTTGTTGGTTCATCAAGAATGTACAAGGTATTGTTTCCACGCTTTGATAATTCATTGACAAGTTTAATTCTTTGAGCCTCTCCACCAGATAATGTGGTTGATGGTTGGCCAAGTTTAATGTAGTCAAGTCCGACGTCGCAAAGAAGTTTAAGTCGTTTATTGATCCGTGTGAAATTTTCAAATAATTTTGAAGCTTCGTGAACAGAAAGGTTAAGAATGTCTGAAATATTTTTACCTTTAAATTTAATATCAAGTGTTGCGTTGTTGTATCGTGTTCCTTTGCAGGTTTTGCATTTCATGGTGACATCTTCTAAAAAGTGCATAGCGATTTTAATAATCCCTTCGCCATTGCATTCAAAACATCGACCTTGAGCAACATTAAAGCTGAAGCGACCAACTTGATAGCCACGAGCTTTACTTTCTGGAAGACTTGCAAATAAGGTACGAACATCATCGAAAATACCTAAATAAGTTGCAGGGTTTGATCGTGGGGTTCTGCCAATTGGACTTTGATCAACCATTACAACATTGGCAATATTTTCGAGTCCTTCTAAATCTTCAAAGGTACGTGTTCCAAAATATCCATTGTAAAAATACTGTTTCAGAGCAGGTGCAAATGTTTGGACAATCAAGGAGCTTTTACCAGATCCTGAAACACCTGAAATCGCAACAAAAATACCGAGTGGAATATCAACGCTTATTTTTTTGAGATTATTTGTTTCAACGTCAATAATTCGAAGTTTTTTCTCTGACTTTCTTCGTGTTGTAGGAACATTGATTTTTTTTTCACCAGAAAGATATTTTCCGGTCAATGAGTTTTTGTTTTTAGCAAGTTCTTTCGGTGTTCCGACTGCAGTCACTTTCCCTCCGAGAATGCCTGCTGCTGGTCCCATGTCAATAACGTAATCAGCGCTTCGGATGGTATCCATATCATGCTCAACAACTAAAACAGTGTTGCCTTGATCGCGTAACATTTTAAGAGTGCTAATCAGTTTGTCGTTGTCTCGCTGATGCAGCCCGATACTTGGCTCATCAAGGATATAAATTACACCAGACAGTGCTGATCCGATCTGTGTTGCTAGTCGAATTCGTTGTCCTTCTCCACCTGATAATGTTCGTGCACTCCGAGAAATAGTTAGGTATGAAAGACCAACATTTATTAAAAAACTGATACGTTTAATGATTTCCTTTTTTAAAGGTGCTGCAATAAGTTCTTGTTCTTCATTGAATTGTATATTTTCTAAAAAATCTTCAACCTGCGAGATCGCCATGCTACATACTTGATGGATGTTTGTTTCATTGATGGTGACAGCTAAAGCTTCGGGAGTGAGCCGTGCTCCTTGACATGCAGAACATGTGTTGTCGAGAAATTTATCTTTTTTTGATTCGTTGTTGTCAGTCATGTTGTAGTAATTATGTGAAAAATTAACACCAAGTCCATGACATTCTGAACAGGCGCCCAGTGGCGAATTAAATGAAAAAAGTCGTGGTTCAAGTTCAGGGCATGAGCTGGTACATGTGAGGCAGATACGAAGTGATGAGTACATATGTACACTTCCTTCTTCATCAATAATAGCGCACATGCAGTTGGTAAGAGCAAATGCTCGTTCAATCGCTTCACCGAGTCGTTGCTCTTCATTTTTGGTAATATAAATTTTATCAATTAGTGCAAAAATAGTATGTTTTGTCTGTTTGTGTAGCTTTAATGATGCAATTTCTTTTTCATTTTTGAATCGATACGGTCTGCCATCAATAATAAAACGATGCAATCCGTTATTAAACCATTCATGAATCTCTTTATTAAATTCACCTTTTCGTTGAACTGCAATAGGAGCAGCAACTGAGATGTTTTTTTCATTGAAACTTGCCAAAAGGGATCTCGTAATGCTTTCAGGGGATGCTTCTTTGATTGGGATTTTACAGTTGGGACAGTGAGGAATCCCTACTCGTGCAAAAAGAACTCGCAGGTAATCATAAATTTCAGTGATGGTTCCAACAGTTGATCGAGGATTGAACCCAACGGTTTTTTGTTCAATTGCAATTGCAGGACAGAGTCCTTCTATTTTATCAACAGCTGGTTTTTTTGACATGCCTAGAAATTGACGTGCGTATGAAGAGAGTGATTCAATGTATCGTCGTTGTCCTTCAGAAAAGATAGTATCCAAGGCGAGTGAACTTTTGCCAGAACCTGAGGGGCCAGTGATAACAATAAGTTTTTCTTTAGGAATTGTAAGATTTACTGAGCGCAGATTATGTTCTTTTGCTCCTGTGATAATAATAACGTTATTTTTCATATTTTTTAACTTTTTAATGGATTTGAATTTTATTATTTATCGATTCCTAGAAAGAATATCAGGTTTTACAGGAGGAAGACAGTTTTTTGGTTTTTTAGGGCTTTTTAATGAAAAAAAATAAAAAATAGTAAAAAAACAGGCAATTTATATAATTGCTATTGAGATTATTTGTATTCTGTTCTACCCTATTTAAGGTATTGAAAAGTATATAAATAGTTCTAATTGTGAGATGTATGATGTTTAAAAAGATTGTTTATTTTTTTATGTTTTT
>JAESUJ010000106.1 GCA_016763165.1 Candidatus Babeliales bacterium | reverse complement strand
CATAAATGGTTGCAACTGAGGCTATTTTATCAGACAACCATGAAGAATCATCTTTTTCACCTTGATAATAACGAAGATTTTCAAGTAAAATAATTGAATATTTTTTTTCAACTGCTGCCGCAAGGCCTAGAAAAAGATCCTCAAAGAAATGAACCACCAACCCTTGTTGCTGAAACCAGTGACATAAAATATTATTGGAAAGCGCCTGATTCCGCAACGATTCTGACTGATCAGGACGACCTCGATGTGTACCAATAATTGTAACATCTGCTCGTTCAGAGATATATTTAATTGTTTTAAGCACCGCTTTCAATCGAAAATCATCTGTTATGTTTCCATATTCATCAGATGGCACATTTCCGTCAATGCGTACAAAGACTATCTCACCTGTAAGTTGCATTGTATCAAGAGAATATGCATGCATCTTCCTTCTCCTTTTGATCTATTATTCCTGACGCAAAACCTCAGTAATATTATTAGACTCGATACGACGTGCGGGAATCCATGTTGCCAAAAAGCCCAATAGAAAAACAGCAAATCCTACCACAAAAAACAGTTCCATTTCCATCCGTGCAGGCAGATGACTCACAAAGTAAACATCTGGCAACTGTAAGAATGGATACCTTTCCAGAACATATCCTATGATAGCTGCCACAGTAAGTCCTGCAATCAATGCTCCTGTTGTAATCGCCATTCCAAGCAGTAAAAAAATATTTTTAATTTTTCGCTGCATCATACCCATCGACTTTAATATTGCGATATCTCGACGCTTATGTTGAATCTGCATAAACAGCAATGAAATCATATTCATGCTTGCAACAAGTGTAATCAAAGCCAAGATGAAAAACATTACATATTTTTCAAGCTTTGATGATGAAACAAGCGCTGGATGCAAATCTTTCCAGGATGAAACTGAAAGATCTGGCAATTCTTTACGCAACTTCTTTACAATTTTTCGATACTCATCTCGATCACTCAAAGGCATCTTACGAGCTAATGCTGACCATAAATTCTTCCAAAAACAGCGCTCGAAAATATGACATTTTTTCTCAATCTGCAATTCATAATCTTTTTCCAAAGACAATGAGATCATGTCAACACCAGTATCGAGTTGAAATATCTCATTGAAAAAAGAGATATCCATATATGCGAAGTTATGATCAAACTCTTCTAATCCAATTGCAAAAATACCTGATATAACTACTTGTTTTTTGCCCATTTTAATGGAACTTGCACTTTTAGGCTGTGGTACCAACATATCAAATGTATCACCAACAGATAATCCAAACTCTTCAGCAAGTTTTTTCCCAATAATAATACTGTTTCCATGAACATTTTCTTCAAGTGACAACCCAGAAGTAGCTGATTTTATAATTTTATTTCCAATGGAACAGACACGAGACTCATCATGCGGGTTAATTCCCTTAACAAAAACAACAGCATTTTGCTGATCATTATCAAAAATAACCTGCTTAATGCTTGAACCGCTAATTCCTTTAATAGCAGCACCAAATCGCTCTTTTAAAAACGTCTTAAGCCCTTCCCCGTCAATTTTTCCCACACGTGATGTCACGATAAGATCAGCATTGATTCCTTGCATTTTTTCTGAGATTGTCTTTTCAAAACCATTCATGATAATTAAGGTTACCATCAATGATGTTGTTCCAATAAAAATACTTAAAAAACAGATTTTAATCATGAAAGAGATAGTGCTCTCTTTCGCTCTAAAGCAAAGATACCGAACTGCAAATAATAAAGATAATGACATAGTTTCTCCTCAAAAATATCATTTTTTTTTGATGATACATTTATTTTACGCAAGAAAGATAAAGAATACAAATTTCTTTAAAATCTCTCTATTTAAATTAATGTACTCAAAATAATAACTCTTATGCCAACTATTGAAATAAACCTAAAAGAAGAGCATACTGGTAGATAATAAAAAACTAAACTCTTTAACATTGATGACAAGCTTATGAAACATATTTCTTCTTATTTTTTATATTCACTTTTCTTTCTGGGCACTCCCTTACTTTTCAATGGATGCGCAAAATATCATGATTTGCTACCGGGTGAAGCTCCACAAGCATCAACTAAACAGATAGAACTTTCATTCATTTCAAAATCAATAAAAGATGTAAAGTTTTACAGAGAATTTGTTACTGAAGGAATCTCCAACCTTCTTTGGAAATCTCCAACTAATAGCAACATAATTCTTGAGATGTATGCCAATCGCCGCGGGCTGAGTTTAAAACAAAGAGAAAGAATTATAGAAAAAAACCAAAAAATGCATAATAATTGTATTAGCTTTTTTGTTTTAGCATACGTACTTGACACGCAACGCCCTGATCTTCATGATACCGATCCAACATGGACTATGTATCTTGAAGCAGAAGAAGGACATAAGGTTGCACCAACTAAAATTAAACCTATGGATATAACACCAGAATTGGCAACTATTTTTGGCAAACGGAATACGAACTTCAAGCAACTTTATTTCGTTAAGTTTCCACGAAAATACAAAGAAAGCCATTACAAAAAAGTAGAAATCCAACACTCCTTTATCGTTGAAAATAGTACAGATGAAGAAAGCACTCATCAAAATCAAGAAACTATAAAAGAAGAAATTATAGAAAAAACTCATGACATTTATGATGCAAAGAAATTAACTCTTGTTATTAACTCAGTTGAACTTGAAGGAAAAGCAGACTGGCCTATTGAACCACATCGTGCAGGAACACTCGATTTAACAGAGCTTCCAGAAAGCAATAAAGAAAGTGAATTTGATGAAGATTTCGATTGGATCTGATCATCGAGGCGTTAAACTTAAAGCCTCGATCTTACAGCACTACTCTGAACAAATTTTTTTTGATGTTGGAACAAATACCAAAGAGAGAGTTGACTATCCTGATTTTGCCCATGCTGTTTGTCAAAAAATTATAAATCATGAATCTGACATTGGTATTTTAATTTGTGGGACCGGTATTGGCATGAGCATCACAGCAAATCGATATGAAAATATTTTTGCAGGTCTCTGCTGGTCAGCTGAAATTG
>JAESUJ010000105.1 GCA_016763165.1 Candidatus Babeliales bacterium | reverse complement strand
TTTGATTGAGCATCTTTAATCGTCAGTGGTAATCCAAAAGAGCCTGCATATCCGTATGTTTGATAATTTTTGAACGATTCAAGTGTTCTGCGAAATGCTTCTTCACGAACATCGACACAGAAAATAAACTGTGCATCAGGATTCTTTTTTTCAGTTGGTATATTTTGTGTGATAAGTTTGTGTAGCAGAGGTGAGATATATTTCTTTTCTTCTTTTTCAATTGTTTCAAAAAAATTGGGTGAGATAAGATTATCTTGATTTTTATACCAGGTGATAAGTCTTCCTGCTTGCGGCCACAAATCGAGGGTCAAGGTAAGACGTAGTGCAAGATACTGTATAAGCAGATCAGGTTTTTTTGTTGCTTGACGATGAATTTCTGCTGCCCAACCAGGAAGTGTGGTGAGTAGAAGTGTACAAAAAAGAAGCTGCTCAGTCTCTACAATAGCAAGTTGAGAGAGGCTAGATGTGATACTTTTTTCAGATAAATCAAATGTTTCGTGTAGTAGTTTTCTATCTGTTTCTGATGTTGCTTGTGCATGCATAATCTTACTGGTTTCAAGATTAATTTTTTTTATTGCATCAGGAACCGTGTGCGGTTGAAAAAATAGATTTTTCTGTTCTATAGCTTCTTTGAATGAAATAGTATCAAAGAGTTGTAAAGGCTCTCTGATAAGGTTCCAATCAAGACTGCTCCAACTTGCTGCAATAAGATCTTTAATAGATAACATTTTTTTCCATATATTTTTTAAAACTTTATGACGATTAAATTATGTGATAATAAGTATGTCTTCAGGTTGTTTTTAAATCAAGTAGGGCTTTTATGAAGGAAAAATAGTATCGTACAGCGGATCTATAACTTCTTGCCCTAATGGAAAGCTGGTTGCTAGTAGTCGTGAAATGCTCCACTGCTTATTTTTCATTGCTAATGCAAGAGCGGTATTACCTTGTTCGTCCTTTAAAAAGCGATTTGAGTGATTTTCAAGAAGCATTTTTGTAATATTGATAGACCCTTGTTCTGCGGCAAGGTGTAAAGGCGTCTGTTCAATGTTATCACAAGCATCAGGATTTGCTTTCTGCTCTAAAAACAATAGAACAAGCGATTCATTTTTATGCATAACAGCGTAGTGTAAAGGGGTATAGCCATATTCTTTTTCTGATGCTGAAAGAAATGTTTTGTTTTTTGCATGAAGAATAATAGCTTTTATTTTTTCTGTACTGTTTTCTGTGCAGAATTGAATAAATCGTTCCTCTGAAATGTTGCTTTCTGAAGCAGCAAAACATATGTGAGGGAAGCAAAAAGCTCCCAATAAAAAGTATTGTATTGCGTGCATCATAATATTTATTCTTTTGAAGTGTTTGTTTCTACTATCGTAGGTAATTTCTATGATCAGGTCAATGATCTGAAAGGTTGTTTTAGGAGAATAAGTTATAAAAAGGAGTAAAGGAATGAAGAAGTTATTTTGTATACGTTTATTATTTCTATTTTGTATGCCCGTTTTTTTATCGTCTTGTCTGTCAGATGAAATGAGGGTACAACTTTTTGTAGCTGATCAGTCTTATCAATGCCGATCAGATTATATTTTTTTAAAAGAAGTTGCACGGCATGCGTTTTTTACCCATCATGCTGATTTATACCGAGGCGCTACGCTAGGTCATTGGTTTATTGAAAAAAATATTGGAAATTTACAAAAATGCAAAAATTTAACTCCTCCAGGATATTTGTTTAATGAAGAAAATGCAGAGAAAATTTTAACAAGTGAAGAAATATTAGATATTTCGATGTATGTTTTAGATGAAGAATCCGAAGAACTCAAAAAAGAATCGCTGGTACTATCTGAGGGCTGGTTGCAGTTTGTTCTTCTCGTTAGGAATGTTTATCATTGTTGTCAATCTTCTGTTAAGCATGAGTAGCATATTTAGGATAATAGATGATGATAAGTCTGTTCAAATATAGCTTTTCAGATATGTCTCATGGACTAATATATTTGCTACAGAAGCATGATATTTGCTACTGAGTTTTTTTGATTTATGATACTTTCTTCTGCTCCTGAATTTGATAGTAAATTAATTGTTTTCTGATACCATAAGCCTTTGCTATGAGGAGAAGAATTCATACAGTCAATCGGTGTTTTATTAAGTCTATCTTTCATAGTCGGATCAAATCCAAGGATTAAAAGTCCTTTAATAATTAAGTATTTAAGATATATTGCAGTTTTATAAGGAGGTTCTATTTCATTAAAGAGTAAGCATGCTGCATGTAAAGCAGTTCTTTGGTGTGTACAAATTTTATTAGTCTCAAGGTTAGTACGAAAGAGCGTTGTAATCCCTAATCTCTTTTGTACAACTGCTTCATAGATCGGACAGGAAGTTTTATTATCAAGAAAGCTGTTGCTTCGGGTTTTTCTCTTAAATCCTAACTGAGTTGCGTATTTTTTAAATAATTTTTCTATTGAAGAACAACAATCTTCGATATTTCCAAGCGTCTTAATAAAACGGGCGGGACTATGGATCTTTGGTGAGGATGTTGCATGAATATATGGTATCAAAGTGCATAAAAAGATGAAAAGAAATCTTGGTTTCATATAACCTTCTTTACCGTTGTTCTATATCTGAGAATAAATTATCATGAAAGTAATATTCTATTTTTTGCAAGATATAATACTGATATTTCTTAAATCAACTATTCGGTAATTGCTACTCTTTGCTAGTCAGCTATCAAAGGGTAAAGACTATGAAATAATACAAGAAGAATCTTTAAAAATGCAGCTATTTTGTAAGGAAATTAGTGATCCTTGTTGCAAGTTTGGTTGATTTAAAAAATTATTATTTATTGGATATATATCTTTAATGTTAGCACCATGTTTAAGTAATGCACTGACAGCTACTAGATCTTTAGTTTCATTTGCATATTGTATCGCTGTTTTGTCATTGTTATCTCTGATATTAGGATTAAATCCGTAGTTCAAAAGAGCTTCAATAGCAATGTCAGGTGAAGTTTTTAGTTTTTTAAAGTCTGATCGAGCAATATAATGCAATAACGTTGCACCATTACTATCTTTTTCATTTGGGACAAGTTGGAGACTTGTTAATAGTTCTATGATGCTAAAAAAATTATTTTGACTTAAAATTTGGTGAGGAGACTTATCTTCTTGTTCGAGCATAATATTTTCATAGTCAATCAATGAATGTTCTTTTATTTTATTAATACATGTAGTTAACTTCTTCAGATCTATTTTTTCAGTCAATATATTCGAGTGAGTAAGTATTTTATTATCTAGGCCTTTTTCTTTAAAAAGTTCAATGAGTTTTTCAAATCCTTTAGGTGTGAAAATATACTTTTTATACATGTATAGCAAAAAAGGATGAACATTGTTTCTATCTAAAATATTAGGGTTCGCTCCGTTTTTAAGTAGCGTCGCGATAGTTAAATCATCAAAAAGATCAGTTGCATGCTCAATAACGTAGTGCAAAGCTGTCTTTCCGTATTGATCTTGTATATTTGGATCTGCACCATAGATAAGGAGAACTTTGATAGTCAGAGATTTGAGTTGTGCTTTTTGAATATTTTTTTCTGAGTTAATTTTAGATGCGGAAAGTAGTAACTCTGAAACATCTATATTTAAATGTTTTTGAGGATTAATAAAAAAAATTCTTATTTGAAAAAAATCACCTTTCAAGAAACTATCATAAGGATCATTGGAATCAGATTCTGGTATTTTCATTGATAGATTGTATTTTTCTAATTCTTTTAAAAGAACAGTCATTTTAATTAAGCAATCTTCTAAGTCTAAATGATCGACAGCACCTTGTAATGCTTCAGATCGCTCAGGTTGTTGATTAAAGGCAGCACTGTACATATTTGGTATGCTGAGCATACAAAGAGCTATAAAAATACAAAAGTTCATCTGTTTCCTAAATAGTAAAAAAAATAAAAATGTTTTCAATTTGACTTGATGTTGTTTTGATACAATGCCATCATTTAGTCTGTCAGATCTCGCAAGTGTGTCAAGTTGAATTTAAACAAGTCTAAAATAGAGAGTAGAATGAGGTGTGTTGTAAGTAAGATTAAAGAAGATATATGATATTCGCTATTTTTTTAGTCAGTTTAAATTGTTCTACAATGGAATATACAGTTTTAGAAGATTTAAGGTCATCTTTTATTGCATTACAGTAGCTTTGAAACTCTTCTATAGAGCTTTCTTGAAAAGAGTCTTTGACAGGTTTTGGTGCATTGCGTAAGTTTTTATAGGGGGAATCAATTAATACTCTTGCGATGTCCATGGCCGTTTGGTTTCGTCTGTTTTCTATATTGGGATTTGCACCATACTCTAAGAGCATGTGGATAAAAGTTCTATTCTGTATGTAGACTGCGCAATGCAGAGCTGTTTCATCAAGTATTGTATCGGAGGCATTTGGATTAGCTCCTGCAAGTAAAAGTATTTTAACTGAATCTTCAGTCTCTTCATCTTCGTATTCTAAAATGATTTCAGAAAGTATTGGAACGGTTTGTTCATTGATGCTATTTGGATTTCCACCTGAGAGCAGGGAAAATAGAATAATTAAGGGATTCCTGGAATCGTTTCTTTCTGGAAGCAGG
>JAESUJ010000104.1 GCA_016763165.1 Candidatus Babeliales bacterium | reverse complement strand
TTATTAATGAATAAGGATTGAATAATGTACGGTACGACACATTTGTTTCTGTTCTCGATGCTTCTCTTTTCATCAGTTCAGGCATCAATTTCATTTTTTGAAAAACTAAGTTCGTCTTTTAATGGGGAGTCTTCGCTTGAAAGGTTAACTACAAGCAGTCTATTTAGTAGTACAGATAGCTTGTTTGCAAAAGAAAATGCAATAAGTATAGAAGCTGTAGAACCAGTGGGAAATATAAAAATTTATATCCCTACAATGGCTAATTTATCATATGGTCTTGAAAATAATGTTCAGATTAAGCAAAAAATTTTATCTGAACTTTGTGAACAAGGGCAAAAGCTATATTTGTTGTTTGAGAAGAATAAATTAGTTGGCTACGTTATTTTCTGGATCAGGCCTATTTTTGATAATATATATTTTGACTTAAACTTCGTGCTTAATCAGTTTCAAGCATCTGCTTCAAATCAGTTAGTTTCACACACAGTTTATATGTGCGGAGTTGTACCAATCGAAGGTCAAAAAGTAGTTTTTGCAAGAATAGAACAAGATTTTAAAGAAATACTAAAAGGCTGTCGTGTAAGAATTTTTAATAATCTTGCGCCATCTGAATCGATTAAGGTTAAAGGATTTGAAGAAAAAGAAATTATTTTTGCTCCGCTGTATCCTCAGCATATTACAGAACAATACTTATTGAGATATGAACGTACAGAGCATGAATTTAAAGTGAAATGTTTTGTTAAAGTAATTCATTAAGCTACAATTAAAGTTTTATGAAAGGGTTGTCTCTTCGGTACTCTTTGGATGGAGTGTTTGAGGAACAAGTTCATATCCTTCTTGTTCAAGCAATCTCACAAGTCCTTTTTCACCAGGCAGGTGTCCAGCCCCGACGGAAATAAAAATAGGATATTTTAAATTATTCTCATCATCGCGAAAATCATTTATCCAATCATTGTGACGCTTTGTAAGGTAATGAATCTTTGTATCTTCTGGCAGCATTTCAGCCAGATCTTCTTGTTGATATTCTTTAAGGTACTGAACTAGTTTTTTATGCTGTTCTTTTTGGTATATATGCCCAGCTTGGCTATTCTTTTGAGAAAAAAGTGAATTATATGCAGTGTTATATATAACTGCAAAGAAAGTACAAAGTTTGTTTGCAGCAATAGTTATCTTTGGGTAGGATTTTATAAACTTATAAGATCGCCATGGAAATCGTACTATTGATGTTCCAAAAAAAATTTGTATTCCAAGCAGAGCAGTTCGCAAGTAGGGTGATTCTAAATATAATACAGATGCATCTCCTCTGTATTTTAATAGTTCATACATAGCTCGTTCAATTCCAAGAGGAAGTTGTGAATATTGTTTTTGAGGGTCAGATTCAAAAATGAATGTTTTACATATGTTAAGATAGGGAGCGAGTGCTGTTCTTTTAATTCTATACTGATCTAAGCTTAAATTTAATCTAAAAGATCCAAAAAGATACCCTTTAAATGTATCATTCTTGTACAGTTTGTAGAGAATTTTTGAAGTTTTATTCATTTATTGATCCATGATAAGAGATTGCTCTTTTTTATCTTTAGAATGAAGTTTTTGAGGAACGAGTTCATACCCTTCCCCTTCAAGTAATTTAACAAGTCCTCTTTCACCAGGAAGGTGTGCAACTCCAACAGTAATAAAAAATGGACCTTCTAGATCATCACTATAACGAAGTTTTTCCATCCAGCTATTATGACGTTCCGATATATAAAGATATTTTTGATCTTCTTGTGCAATTTCTGAAAAATATTTCTTGTTGATAATCCTTAAAGAACTGAGTTGTTTTTTCTTGTTGTTTTTTTTGAAATTGATGCACAGCATAGCTATGTTTTTGATAAAAAATTAAATTGTATGCAGTATTGTATAATATTGCAAAAAAAGAACAAATTCTGTTTGCAAAGATGATTGGATTTGAGTAATTATTAAGAAGATTATAAGAATTCCATGGGAATCGAATTATTGACGATCCAAAGAAAATGCGTACTCCGAGCATTGCACGTTGGAAAGAAAATGATTCAAGATACTCTATAGACTTATTTTGCTTTGATTCTAATAATTCATATGCTGCACGTTCAGTTCCAAAGGGAAATTGTGTGTAAAGAATCTGGGTGTCTGCTTCAAAAATGAATGTTTTACATGTATCAAAATATGGAGCAAGTCCATTTTTTTTATTTTCATAATCTTGTGGATTAAAAAGCATGTGTAAAGAGCCGAGAAGATATCCTTTGAGCTCATTGTTTTTATACAAAGCATAAAAGATGCTTGTTGTTCTGTTCATTTATAATCCTTAAAAAATTATATGAGAATTATTGTAAAAAAGAGTCAATAATCATCTTTTTGCTGCCTTGTTCCGATAAACCACGGCTTTGCAGATAAAACAGTGCTTCGCTATCAATCATGCTGATAGCTGCTCCATGTTTACAGAGTACGTCATCAGCTAAAACTTCAAGTTTAGGGACGGCAATCGCATGTGCTGTTGATGAAAGCATAATATTTTTACTTGTCTGTGATGCATCAACTTGATGGGCACCTTTTTCTACAAAAATCATAGTATTTGATTTGATTTGGGCATAATTATCAAGAACTGCTTTGATAATAAGGTTGCTTTTTGTTCGTGGAGCGGTATGTTCTTGGCGTGTATTGATTATGATTTTTTGCTGATCAATTCCTTTGCAACAAAAAATAGCTTCAGCTTCTGCATATTCTTCATCACAACGAATGGTGAAGTCAGCCTCTGTAGGCACGGTGCCTTGGTTGGTAATTATTTTTTTGTACTCAGCTTTACCGTATCGTTTGACGATAATTTGTATTTTTGTTGATGAAAAACCGTATGATAATAAATCATCATTAAAAGAAACTTTATATTCAGCAGGAACGGTTAATGTAAGGTTGAGATGAGGGAATGCGTATGCTCCATTGATATGTGGTTTTACAATGTCAAAAAGAGAGTAGGTCGCATTATTTTCTTCACAGGTGTACTGTATAACGATATTTGATATTTCTGACATTATCCGATACTTCCTTCCATTTCCATCTCAATTAATCGATTCATTTCTACTGCGTATTCAAGTGGAAGCGATTTGACAAATGGTTCAATAAATCCATTTACAATAAGAGTTTGAGCATCAAGTTCTTTTAACCCACGACTCATCAAATAAAAGAGGCGTTCGTCACTGATGTTGCTGACTGTTGCTTCATGACCAACATCGACTTGAGACTCCTTGATGTCCATGTATGGATAAGTGTCAGATCGAGAGTTCGCATCAAGTAATAATGCATCACAGGCCACAAATGATTTACTGTTAGTTGCGCCAGGGTTAATCTTAATAACTCCTCGATAACTAGCACGTCCTCCAGATCCACTGATTGATTTTGAAACAATACGTGATGTTGTGTTTGGAGCGCAATGTTCAATTTTTGCTCCTGAATCTTGAATTTGATTCGGACGATTTGCCATAGCGATCGATAAAACTTCAGCACGGGCGCCTGATTCTTTAAGCACAACAGCCGGATACTTCATGGTAACAAGGCTTCCCAGGTTTCCATCAATCCACTCAACAAATGAATCTTGATATGCATGTGCTCGTTTGGTAACAAGATTATAAACACTTTGAGACCAGTTTTGAATAGTTGAATATCGAACACGTGCGCCTTTAAGTGCAACAATTTCGACGACAGCACTGTGTAGTGAACTTGTTCCATAGGTTGGGGCGGTACAGCCTTCAACGTAATTTACAAAGCTTCCTTCATCAGCAATGATCAATGTTCGTTCAAATTGACCAAACTGTTCTGCATTAATACGAAAGTATGTTTGTAGCGGGGCAGTCAGATGCACACCTTTAGGAATATAAATAAAACTTCCACCACTCCAGACAGCGGTATTTAATGCTGCGAACTTGTTGTCATTAAAAGGAACGACACTTCCAAAATATTTTTTAAAAAGTTCAGGATGTTCTTTAAGTCCGGTATCAGTATCAAGAAAAATAACGCCTTTATCTTTCCATTCTTGTTTTAAATTATGGTAAACAACTTCTGATTCGTACTGTGCTCCCAGTCCTGCAAGTTGATTCTGTTCGGACTCAGGCACTCCGAGCCGATCAAATGTTTTTTTAATTTCTGGTGGTACATCATCCCATGAGGTGCGAAATTTTTCGATTGGTTTGATGTAATAATAAATATCATTATGATTTAGATGACTTAAATCTGGACCCCACTTTTGCATAGGACGTTCTTCAAAGTTTTTAAGTCCCTCGAGTCGTCGTTCAAGCATCCAGTCGGGCTCATTTTTTAATTTAGAAATATCACGGACTCGTTGTTCATTAAGTCCTTTTTCTGATTTATATAGGTAGTTTTCAGCGACTGAAAACCCTTCAGGATAGTTTTTTTCAATAGTGCTCACAAAAATCCTTTGATTTTATGATTGCTTTTATAATAAATATGATGTTGATGTAAATAGCCCTTCACCCCGAAATTAAGGATAAATGTTCTGTATATTTTGTCAAAAAAAACTATATTTTGACCTTTTTCTGTTTTTTTTAAAAAAAGTCAGAATGTATTGAATGAATAATTTGAACAAGAAAGAATTAAGAATTCTGCATAATTTGAGTATTCAGAGCATGTAGGAATAATTTACATGCTCTTTTTCGATTAAATTGAATGCATAAGGGGGGCTTTTTTTATCTTTAAAATGATGGTTACCGCATTTGTTTTATCAGCATTCTTCTCATATGTGCTACAAATTGATGCTAAAATTTTAAAATAAACCCGTAAAAGGAAAATAAATGGTACTGAACAATATTGATAAATTTTTCTTAAAATTAAAGGTATTTTTTTAGACTCTAAGAACTTTATATCTAGACCGGCCAACAAAAAATAAGGTCTATTATATTTATTATTCCGATATGTATGCCCTTCGAAAGAGTATGTATCTATCTGAAAACCATGATTCTCAAATATCATTTTTAACTCATCAACAGTGTAATGTTTATGATGACCGTATAAGAACCGTTCATACCACATCGTGCTTTTTTCTGCAGGACCTTGTACTACAAAGTTTGGGGTTGTTAAAAAAATAAAACCATCATCTGCAAGAAGTGGATATAAAGAACTCACAAAATTATCTATATCTGACAGTGGAATGTGCTCAAAAACTTCAACTAACATGATGCAATCAAATACTGTGCGATCTATTAATTGTGGCATTATCTCTTGTAGTAATCCTTTATAGAGCGTAACATTCGGCATATCTCGTTTGATTTTTTGCCATTCTTTATTGTCAGGCTCGACTTCAATAGCAACTCCTTGTTGAAAGTACTCTGATAATAATCGTGTAAATCGCCCATTTCCAGCGCCTACATCTAAAAATTTTTTTTTATTTTTCATCGAAAATATTGTATTTTGTAGAATATCAATCCAAGATTTGAAGCTATAGTCCGGCAAGCGCCATGAAAATCCAGTAGATATTTTTCTTTTTTTATATAAATCTTCATACTTTGTGTAGAGCACTAGGCCTCCTTTTTTGAAAACTATCTTTATTGATCATCTGCAGATTAAAAGAAAGTTGTGATAAAATCTTAATATATTAAGCTTACCGTATCAAAAAGATAACTATAGTTGCAAGTTCAAAAGCATGCTAAAGAAACTGTATATGAGCTATAAAGACCTGAGCCAAGCGATCTCTTCTTTATATTCTTCTAGATATTCCTTATCGATAGGAGTTTCAAGAATTTTAGGGATTTTTTCAAGCTGTTTATCCTGCATGATATCGTTAAAAACTGACGTGGGCATAACGCCTTTAATGAGCTTTTCATGCCGATCTTTTTTTGATCCACGTTCTGTTTTCGAATTATTGAGATGAATTACCTCTAAATGATCAATGCCTACTATTGTATCAAACAGATCAATTGTTTTTTCATATTCAACATGTGGATATAACGAATAGCCAGCTGCATGAACATGGCATGTATCAAAGCAGATCCCAATACTTTCTTTATTGTTGATCATCGAAAGCATTGTTTTGAGCTCTTCAAATGTGCTGCCTAAATTAGTTCCTTGTCCGGCTGCAGTTTCAAGAAGGAGGGTCGTTGAAAAGCCATGTGCATCAAAAATGCTATTAATGCTTTCAGCTACTTTTCTACAGCCTTCTTCAATGCCTGCACCCAAATGTGATCCTGGATGAAGAACCAGGTAGGGAATTTTAAGGAGGTCGCATCGTGTCAATTCATCGATTAAAGCGTCGATAGACTTTGATTTAGTCTCTTCATTGGTTGATGCAATATTAATTAAATACGAAGCATGAGCAACCATTAAAACGGGGCTACCTTCTTTCATTGTTTCATGATATTTCTCAATGACTTTCTCATCGAGCGGCTTTGTTTTCCAGGTGCGACCATTTTTAACAAATATTTGACAGGCATTAGCATTGATAGATCGAGCATCTTTAATTGCTCCATCAAGGCCTTTAGCTATAGAAAGATGTGATCCAATGATCGGATAAGAAGTTTTTTTATTCATAATTATAACATTTCTGCAATACGCATCTTTGATGATCGAGATGATGGATTGTAGTATCTTTCATCTTCTGATGGGCCAATAGGTTTTTTAGTTAAGTTTTTCAAAACTGTATGTTTTTCTTGAATAAAAGTTTTGACAATACGATCTTCTAGTGAGTGAAAACTAATGACCACAAGTCGTCCATTGGGTGCCAAAACTTCAGGAACAGCTTTGAGGAAGGTTTCGATATGTTCGAGTTCATGATTAACAGCGATGCGAAGTGCTTGAAAAACACGAGTTGCTGGATGAATCTGTTTTCTACCATTTTTATATGGAATATTTGGAACAACTGAAAGAATAATATCGGTAAGATCACCAGTTGTTCTGATTCTTCTTTTTGCGCGATTTTCGACAATTGCTTGCGCAATTCGTCTGCTTCTTTTTTCTTCACCATATTTAAAGAAAATATTGGCTAATTCTTTTTCTGGTTTATGTGCTAAAAACGAAGCAGCTGTCACATAGCTATGTGCATTAGACATGCGCATATCCAAGGGAGTATCAACAGAAAAAGAAAATCCATCTTTATGTTTTATCTGAAACTGGGATGTTCCTAAATCGGCAAGAATTCCGTCAACTTTTTTAATGCCTGCTTTTTTAAGAACTCGATAGATATTTGCAAAATTAGCCCAAGTAATAGTAAGGCGATTACCAAATTCTTCAAGAAGTTCAGAACTATTTTTTTTAATTGCTGCGGTATCCCAATCAAGAGCAATAACTTTGATTGTTGGGTGCCGTTCAAGAAGTGCTCGAGTATGGCCACCTCCACCAAATGTTGCATCAACAATGGTACTGCCAGGTTTGATATTAAGAGCATCGATAGCTTCTTTCAGGAGGACCGTTTTATGTATAAAAGGTATTTCTGGTTCAGTCGGAGCTGTTTCTTGTTCAGTTATTTGTATAACAGGAGTTTCTTGTTCGTTCATTATTTTCATTTTCTTCATAAAAAGATAGATCAGATACTTATTAATAGCATAATACAAGCATAGTAAAATTATTAAAACTGTCGATTTTTTTAAAAAAATGCTTCTTTTTTCTAAAAAAGAGTCTGAGCTTTGTATGCTTTTTCAAAGTCTATACCCTTGGTAGGTACTTTTTGAAATTCAAATATTTTTTTTGCTGGTCCATACTTTTCTACTGTTAAAATTATCTTTTTATCGAGGACATCGGCAAGTCGACCGAGTGTAATCTTCTGCTCTGGTTTGAGCAATTCGTACGTAGACTCATACGCTTCTTTCTCTTGATCAGCATCAAATATTGCTAAGAACCCACGCATGTAAATCCAGTCATATAATTCCTTGATTGTTTCAATATCAATAATAGTTGATTCACCTGGATCTAATTTTTGTACAGATGTTTTGTCATATTTCCACGAAACAAGGCTGTCTTGGTCGGTTGTTTTCTGGTAAACAAAACATGTAATAAAAACAGATTTTCCTGTTTTATTTTCAACTATGAAGTCAAGTTCAGGCTGTATGATATTTTGAGGTTGATCTTTCTTTATTTGATAATCAAGTTGTTCCTTTTTAAAGCCATAATGGTCAACAATAATCTCAACCTTTGTATCTTTTAATTCTAAGAGACGGTCAAGGTCAATTTTTTTGCCATCAGGAAGGTTTTCATAGGTAGCATTATTTATTTTTTCAGAAGATTCAAAAATTCCAAGATATCCATACACATTTTCTTTGGTGCTGACATCGTCAGTAACTTTAATAGGAATGGTACATATTTGATGAGGATCCAAGGAAAAAGAGGGTGATTTAACCCACCTCCAGTACGCTTGAGGACGGAGCTTTGTATAATAAAAACAACAGAGAGTTATCGGTTTATTTGTTTTGTTTACACAAGAGATCGACATTTCATCACGATGATTAATTGAAGGCATTTTTTCTTCTGAAGGGGATTTTACACGAAGCGCTTCAATTGATACATCACTTCTTTGATTTATAGTTACTGAGCTAACACGAGAGCTACGGACATGAGGTCGTTTAGTTTTTCTTTGTAATTGCGATGTAGATGCATCAGCATAAGACTGTTGAATATCTGTATTTTCAGAATAATCATAATTTCGAACAGGTAAAAGATCAGGTGGTGATGCAAGCATTGCATGATGCTGTTGTTTAGCAAGATTTGTTTTTTTTGATGATTGATTCTTGCAACCTACCGCACAGAGTAAAAAAACAGAGAGGCTGAAATGATATAAAATTTTCATCAAGAGGCTCCTTACCCATTATTTTTATTGTCTTAATATCTCTTTTTCAAGTCTCTGTATTGTTTGCACAAGTTCAGCATTGGTTTCAAGTAAGTGGCCAATTTTGCTGATAGCGTGAATGACTGTTGAGTGATCTCGTCCACCCATAAAATCACCAATTGTTTGAAGTGATGAGAAGGTCATTTTTTTCATCAAATAGAGAGCAATTTGGCGTGGAACAGAGACAGTTTTATGTCGTTTTTTTGATTTAATTTCTTGCGTAGAAAGCTTGAAAAAATCAGAAACTTTTGTAATAACGCTTGCAAGGGTAATATTATTTTTCTGTGATTCATTGACGCAGTGAGCAAGAGCTTGTTGTGCAAGTGCAACGCTTATTTCTTGTTGAGCAAGTGCAGAATATGCACTCACACGGATGAGCGCGCCTTCAAGTTCTCTAATATTTGAAACAATAACACTCGCAATATATTGTGCAACATCATACGGAAGTTCTATAATATGCTCTTCTGCTTTTTTTTGTAAAATAGCAATCTTTGTTTCAAGGTCAGGCATTTGAATATCAGCAACAAGTCCCCATTCCATACGCGAAATAAGACGATGTTGTAATCCAACAATATCTTTAGGAAAAGAGTCTGCAGAAATAACAATCTGTTTGCCTTGTTCATGCAAACGATTAAAAATATGGAAGAATATCTCTTGTGTCTGTTCTTTATTTGATAAAAATTGAATATCATCAAGAAGTAAAAGGTCTACTTTTTGATATTTATCACGAAATTGTTGATGTTGATTTGAACGAATGGATGCAATAAATTCAGTAATAAAACTATCGGCTGATTGATAGCAAATTAATGCACGTGGATTTTCTTTATGAGTTGCATTGGCAATTGCGTGCATAAGGTGAGTCTTTCCAAGCCCAGTACTACCATACAGAATCAGCGGATTGTATGTTTTTCCTAAATTTTTACTGACCATCATTGCAGCTGCATGTCCAAGAGCATTACTTTTTCCAACAATAAAATTTGAAAATTGATACTGCTTTTGTATGTTAAGCATTCTTGATTGAGAAGCAGTAATCTGTCCTTTTCTTGATGTTTTAACTAACGATGATTTACTGGTTCTATGTTCTGTATGATTTAATTCTTTGGAAAGAGTAGAGGCAGGCATGACTGTACAGGAAGTTTCTTTTTTACTTTGTACAATAATTTCGCATCTGAGTGTTTGGCAATGAAAAAGTCGTGCAAGATGAGTACAAATGAGCTCTTTATAATGATCATTGATCCAATTTTTTATAAATTGATTGGGAACACCAAGAGTGACTTTTTGTTCTTGTGGGCTCCATGCAGCAATGTGAGCAGCCTTGAACCATGTTTCAACAACATGCTTTCCAGCTTCTTCTCGAGCAATTTTTAAAAAATCGTCCCACATTGTCTGAATCACTATATTTTCCTACGAGCATAAAAGGTATAAAAGATCTCTTGATATGAAAAAAGTATATCATCTTTCTACTCTATTACCACTTTCTTAATTTATTGAGCCATTTTATATATTTTTATTACTATACAAAATAGTGAACATATATTTTATATAAAATCGTACAAAAAAGGAGTTAGCATGTTATTTAAGGGTCTATTTTTTGTGCATATTTTGATAATGTCACTTTCAGCTGCAGTGTATCGAGAGCCATTAGTGAAGAGTTTTTTAAAGCCAGAAAAGCGCCCAGATACATCTTTATGGATTTCATCAATTGATTATTTAAAGGAAAAATTGATTACTCAAGGAGCAGCACCAGGGGTTGTCTGTATTACGCATTCATCATTTGGTCAAACAGTAGAGTTATCAGCGTTATTGCAAGAGACGCAAGAAAAACTTGGCAAGAAAGCACAATGTTTCTGTATTGATGCCAAGGATAAGTCTTTGCACCCATTTATTTTTCAAGTTAGACAACAACTTGGATTACAACACTTGCCACTGCCAGTATTTATATTTTTTAAGCAATCTTCGATAATCTTGCCTGTTCAGGCTGGAATTCGATCATCTGATGAATTAGTAAATGTAGCCTGTCAGAGATTTGGCATGCAGAATCAACAGAAAAAAATAGTTCATTCAAAAAAAAAAATTCGATCTAATCGTAAAAAGTCGTGACACGAGCTTTTCTCTTTTGTATCTTTTAAAGAAAGGTTAATTTCTTTAAAAGATACAATTTTATATAGGAGTTATTAGTTATGAAAAAATATCTATCTATTTTATCTATTATCAGCTTTGCATCCTGCATTTCAGGATGTTTATTTTTTAATACAACAAAGGATGTTGACATGAAGTCATTTGATATTACACAGGGAAAAATAAGCTCTTATGATGATCTTATTCAGTTTATTCCTTTATCGGTTGCAGATATTAAGCAACGGGAAAAAGAAATAATAGAAAAAGCATTAAACGAACTTACATTGTTTGTACAGCAAGATCGAAAAACTATGACTAAGGAGTCAGTTTTATATCATTTTGATGCAATGACACGAGCTGTAGGTTCTTTATCAAGTAGTATTCAAATCGTTGAGATGACAAATCCTGATAAGGATATTCGTGAATCAGCACATGATGTGTCTATTCGTACACAAGCATTTTTTATTGAACACTTCGATGACAAGCCCGTTTATCAAGTATTTAAAGATTTTGAAGATAAAGAAGAGCTTGTTGCTCAATTAGATGATGAAGAAAAATATGCACTTGATGAGCAGATGAAGGAATTTAAGTTATCAGGATTGATGCTTGAAGATGAAGACTTTAAAGCATTCAAAGAATTGCAGAATCGACAAGTTAAATTAGAAGCAGAGTTTGATACGAATATTAATACTGACAGTAGCAACATTGCATGTGATAAAGAAGAGCTCGCAGGAATGAATGAGTCATTTGTTGGTGCGCTTAAAAAAAATGAGCAAGGCCAGTATATTATTCGTGCAGATGGTCCTACTAGACAAGAGCTTTTATCGTATTGTACCGTTGCAGAAACAAGAAAAAAGTTTTGGCAGATGTCTATGAATAGGGCATATCCAGAGAATGTGCCAATTTTAGAAGAATTACTCAGTGTTCGTCATAAAATTGCAAAGATGCTAGGATATCATAACTTTGCTGAATTGAGTCTAATTAAAAAAATGGCAAAAAATCCAGCTCGTGTGAGATCATTTTTAAAAACAGTTGCAACAGTAGCACGAAAAAAATGTGCTATAGAGCTTGATGAATGGAAGCAGGGTGTAAAAGGTTT
>JAESUJ010000103.1 GCA_016763165.1 Candidatus Babeliales bacterium | reverse complement strand
TAATAATAATGATAATAATACATTTAGAAATATGGGGACAAAAATGAATACAAAGCAAATACTAAACCAACTATCAGTTATAATTTTTATGGCTCATTCTCTAGCTTATGGGGCAGAAACAAGTACCATTAATTTAACAGAAACCAATATCACCACTTCTATTCATCAAACTTTTCACAACAATTTATCTCTGATATTTATACAGCCTTCCATCTCTCAAAAAAAACCAATACCAAATTTTAACAATACCATTCCACAATTTTTCTGCGCTAGTCTGCCTAAAATAGAAAAAAAAGTAAGCGAAATAGATACAATCGTACAAGATTCATATGTTGGTTATACAAATTTTCATTTAGAAAATAGGAAGAATTGTCATGCTCCATCATACAAATCCATCATAGAGCGTCTAGAAAACAGACCCTCAGAGTTTACTATTTCTGAAAACGTAGATTTGCGTGTTCTTATTGAACTTTGTCTAATTCCACTTCTTTATTATCAAATGCCTAAAACAACAGATAAAGATACTTCCTTTATAACAAATAGCAACTGCCTACTCAAGGGGATTGGTGGAGCCACAGTTGCATATTGCATACAAGACCTTATAGCTCATTTTGTAAATAAACCAAGAACTATATTTAATGAAGATGGCCTTACCTATTACAACAACAGCGTCTTTCGTACGATCAACTTTTTAAAAAACCCTCAAGAAATTCTATGGGGAAAAATTTCAACAATTACTCTTAAAAAATTCATTTTCATCGATTGTGACACAAATGAAATTACAAATAAAATGTATGTCGAGTTATACGATAAAAATGAACAACTCCTCTGCAATAGCAATGATGTTTTTCTAAGTCATAGCAACCATAAAAATGCACTTCTGTTTCTTAATCTTGTCACTCGCTACAAAGCAAAACATGACAACTGCACCCCAGAGTTTATTGAAATTCAGCTTTCTACCAAGGTAATCTATGAATAAAAAACAGCTATTGAAAATCTTATCAATTTTTCTCTTGATCACGCACTTCAGCGCTTATGGAGCGACAGATATCACAAATATCATTCCACATACCTTTCATGGAAACTGCTCTGAAATAGGAAAAAAAAGTCGATCAAATAGACAAAGTGACCCTCGCACGGCTTAAAAGCCGTGGCTTCTATAAGAATGATGGGCATTCATCCCCGGTCTTGAAAGACACGGGGTATTCTGCCAAAGTTTTAATAATAGAAAATTCATGCAAAGAGTACAAAAGTCTATTTCGTAGAAAAAATCCCTACAAACTGTATCATTCGATCAATAAATTTATAGCCCAGATAAAACAAAAACCATCAGAATTTAAAGTTTCTGAACCAAACAGAAACGGTCGTTTGATCCCCCTGCTATCATGACTGCAATTACTGTTGCCCTTAATGCAGCTATTATCAGAATGATAAAAAAACAACTTGAAGAAATCGAAGAAGTAAAAGCTATAACTGGTAAAGATCAATCACTGCCTACGTGGAATTATTTTGCACTTGGTGCCGGTATAATTGAGCTTCTAGGAGCTACATCAATGTCATTGCCAATACTCATGGAAAAAGAACAGACTACCTTTGATAAAGATACATTAACATATGTCAAAACAAATCAATGGCGCATATCAGCTTTATTTTCTAAACCTCAATTGGTTCTATGGAAAGATGTTTCAAAAATCGTTCTTCAAAAGAAATTTTCCATTGATCATAAAAAGAAAGAAGTTATAGACGAAATGTATGTTGAATTATTTGATAACAATGATCAACTTCTTTGCAACAGCAATGGTGTATATTTAAGCAATCATTCCAAAGATGCTCTTTTGTTCGTATGACTAGTGACCGAATACAAAGCAAAACATGACAACTGCACCCCAGAGTCTATTGAAATTCAACTTTGCACTAAAATCGAACATACAAACAAGTAGAATAATCATTAAAAAAACAGCTCTTCTGCCCTTGATTACATTTCCAACTGCCCATGAAATCTTTGAACAGCTATCTTCTATCTTACTTTCCATATTGACGTAAGATCTTTTGTGCAATCTCAGTTGCCGCACGTGAGGTTTCTTTTACCAAGCGTCATGCTCGATATCTGTAGGACATGGCGCAACCATGATAAATCTCTGCACAACCTCCATGCACCTGAAGCATACATAGAAAAGATGGTCATCCATGCCAAATAATTCAAAATGACAACTTCAAAACAAGTGAAAAAACTCTATAAACAGGAATCATTGACTGCACTATTTCCAATCTGCCATAATAAATAAAAGGGGAAAGGAAAAGTTTTGTATAAAAAAGAAATACGCAAAGGAAAATAGAGATGGATTTAAAAAAACAATTTTTTATTATTACCTACCTTTTGTCAATACCAATCTATTTTGCTTCTGCCGCGTTTACTCCCGAAGAACCACCAAAACCGAATCCTCGAAATTATGCTCCTTGGTTCCTTCCTAGTTTACCTCCACAACCTAATGCTCGAAAGCATCAAGATTTTGATTTTGGATATTATTCTGAAAAAAACTTAAGTCGAATTAATAAAATTAATAATAAAATTATAGAATTAAACCAAGATGAAGAAGTTAGTCCAAAGCAGAATTTGAGAAAAAAGCATGCTCCACTTTATATATTTGCTGATCCTAATAATTGGGAAAATAAGAATAATGGCCCACTTCAAACTACATTTCACGCCCTAACCACTATCCCATGGTATGAAAAGAGTCCTCTTATTTTAATAAACGCATCAGTATTAAGTCAGTTTATCAATAAACTTCAGTTTGATTTTCTGATGAAAGACTTCTTTAATGACTTAGGCACTAAGTATATTCTTTATTATCTTGAAACAACATCTTTATTTTTATTTGTACCAAAGTGGTTTGAAAAATCATATAATTTAAACTCTTGTTTTAAAAATCTTAATATTCAACAACAAGGGTTACTTAATATACAGAAGCTCGAACCGATACTAAACAGTATTGCAGTTACTAACAAGTCAAGTTTTCTAGATGATATGAAGAATATTTTTGTATCAAATGAGCAGTCACCTATATGGGACATATGGATGCTTGGACATGGTGATGCTGGAAAAGCAATTGCGGGATTAGAACTCAATCCATTTTTAGAATTGCTTCAATTTTTTGAAGAATCAATTTCTGTCGGTTCATTAATGATTGAATCATGTCATATTGGAGGTCAAAATTCAAAAACAATTGAAAAATCAATGAAACGAATAAAGATGAAAAAATTTCATATTTTCCTTGCTTCAATTGGTGAAACAGTCTCTTATTCAGCTAGATTCAATGAAAATCCAGACCCTACAGACTACTCTCGAAGTCCACTGGATCCAAGATTTAATGCAGTCGTAAAAAATTATTTTAACGATACAACATATCTTGATTGCCTAAAAAAAATTAAGGACATGGAAGCATCAGAAGAAAAGAAACATGCAAAACTAGCATTAAATCACATATTCCAAGGCCTTATTGAACGAGTTTCAATTGGAGTCGGAAGCCTCACAAAAGGTGAATACTTACCCTACTTCAAACTAAGCAACTCCGAAGGATTTAAAACAATTAAAGATATTCCTAATTTTTACATTATAAATAAAAAAAACAATGATACAATAAATCATGATATAGCAGAAAACAGACATACCATTATTATGGAGGTAAGCTCCGCTTTTAAATTGACATTACGTCCTTCAAGCATGGCTCTTAAAAATGTTAATTTAGAAATAAGAGAGTTATTACAGCAAAACTTAGCACCACCTCATATAGAAACAATAGATGAAAGAAAACGCTTCATAAACAAAAGTCCTATAAAAACATATCCTACATTTATTTTCTTAACTCATAAAGATAAACCAGTTTTTATTTCAACAATTAACTTAATAGATGAAAATAAAAAAATTGGACTGCATTCTTTCTTTGCAAGTTTTTTAACAACTAATATACAAAACTTTCCTGAGATTCGTATACAAGAATTAAGCGGAATTAATGATATTGACAATAAAGAGACTCCTTCAACTCTTAGAAAGGTAACAATCATTATTAAAAATCATGTTCTATTTGCTTCATACTATGATACTCAGGGCTTCAAATACCAAGCTTGCTTATCAAGTAAAAAACCTCCCCAGTATCAAAAATCAGTATTGTATAATCTTCTTGAGGTGTCACCAGAAATAGTAAAAATTTTACAGAAAAAAAAAGAACTTGATTTAGATGGTATAGATATTAATAAGCAAGATGACTTAGGTAAAACTATTTTACATAGAATTTGTACCCGCGCAGAAACGCAAGCATTCATTAACACTGTTGCATTATTTGACACGTTTGATTTTGATATTAAAGATAATGATCAAAAAACAGCAGTTGATTATGCTAAAGAATCTAAAAATCATGATTTTTATAATGAAGTTTTCAATACTGCACAAAGACAAAGTGATCGCAAAAAGCGTTTACGTGAATCAGAAGAAATGAATAAAAAACTAGAAAAACAAGCACT
>JAESUJ010000102.1 GCA_016763165.1 Candidatus Babeliales bacterium | reverse complement strand
TACAAAATGATGCTGCATACAGAGAAGCTCCTTTTTTTACTTTTGTATTTTACCATTTTGATTCTTATGCAATGTTGTTAATAAATTTTGAATCGTCCAATCCTGAACCGCTTGCAATGCAGGCGAAACAGTCATCGGTAGTTTTTTATATGATGCATACCTTGTATAATACGATGGTCGTGAATGGGCCATCTGATCAATCGATGCATTAAATAACGAACCTTGCTTCATCCATGTTTTCACCGGTGCTGCAAAACCAACTTTTTTACGATGAATAATTTCGTCAGGGATAAGCCCTTGAGCAACTTTTTTTAAAAGATATTTTCGTTGATATCCATTGGTTTTAAACCGTTCTGGCATAAAAAAAAGATATTCAACTAATCGATGATCTAAAAATGGAACTCGTGCTTCTAGGCTCGTCAACATCGACATCTTATTTGCACGCATCAGCAGAAGATCTGGCAACCGCTGACTTAACTCAAGAAACATAATAATCTGTGTAGGATCGGCATCTGGTATTGCATGATGCAATCGATCAAGATGGTACCGAGTAATCTCAGAACTTGACTGAGTATACGGAAACTGTGGAAACAACGATAATAATAGATCGTCGTAATACAGATCATAAGAAGGCAGAAAGCGCTCTTTTGCTAATGGATGAAATGAAACAGCACCGCTTAAGAAGAGAGGATTATCTTCTGCCCATGAACGTGCAAGCTCTGTATAGTTTGCATGATACGGAAACGCACTTTGAATGAGTGAGGCTCCCCATTCTTTTAATGATTGAGGAATCTTTTTTGTAGCTTTTTCAAATGATAATAACTTTGCATACCGCTCATACATCGGATATCCAAAAAAAAGCTCGTCTGCCGCCTCACCAACCTGTGCAACACTGATCCCTGCTTCTTTTGCTTTTTGAGCAACAAAATAAAAGGGGATATTGACAGAATCAGCAACCGGTTCATCTACTTGTTCAATCATCTTCTCATAAAAATTTGCTGCCTCTTCATCTGTAATAATAATTTCATGATGATCAGTCCCAAATTTATCAGCAACTTTACGTGCCCATGCTAACTCATTCTCATCATTGTTATCCATAGCAACCGTAAATGTTTTTATTTTTGACGAATGCTCTGACATAAGAGCAACGTTCAGACTTGAATCAAGTCCACCTGATAAAAATGCTCCAACAGGAAGATCAGAATGCATATGCTCTTTAATCGATTCTTTCAATAAAAACCGTGTTGTTTCAATGCAGGTCTCTTCATCGGTGTACAATGAACTTGGATACTGTGAGGCTGCACGTAATGGTGAATACCACTCCTTCACTGAAGCTGTACCCGATTTATCAATTTCTAAAAGATGCCCTGCTGGTAATTTATATGTATTTTTATACAAAGTTAGAGGAGATGGCGTTGTCATAAATGTTAAATAATGATCAACAGCATGCGGATTGATATCAAACGAGACCCATGGAAATGCATGAAATGCTTTGATTTCAGAAGCAAAGCTCCAGATCTCATTTTGATAATTAAAATAGAGTGGCTTGATACCAAATCGATCCCGAACTAATAATAACTTCTGTTGCACCATGTCAAAAAAAGCAAAACTAAACATACCATTAATTCGATGCAATCCCTCGATGCCCCATCGATCTATCAGGTACAACAATGTTTCTGTATCGCTATGAGAACGAAAAATTACACCCTCACTTTTTAAATCATTTTGCAATTCACGATTATTGTAAATTTCACCATTGTATATAATCAATGAAGTTTTAGCTTCATTCCACATAGGTTGTGCAGCCGCTTCTGTTAGTTCAACTATACTCAATCGACGATGCGAGAAGCAGAGAAGGTTATCAGGTTCAAGATGAATTCCTCCAGCATCGGGACCACGATGAAGCAACAAGTGATCTAATTTTTTTTGTTCTGCTTCGGTAAATTGTATTTCTCGTTTATGTGGATTATAAAATCCAGCCAGTCCACACATAAAAACCTCATGTTACTATGAAGAAGTTGTACCTAAAAAAGGTCGTAAAAATTCTATCCAAAAAACAGATGCTATAACTGCGATACATGGATAGATAACCCAGACCAATGACATATTTCCCTCAAGAAATGCTGCTACCAGAAATGCCCATAAAAAAGGAAATAGCTTCACAACATGTCGTATGGTAAGATTTCTCTGTGTAAAGAGCCATAAAACACCTATGAAGCCTATAAGAAAGAAAATTTCCATGCATACAAAACTACAGAATATAATTTTTGTGTACCATGTCTGCAAATGTTCAATTTGCATGAAAAATAGAGTTGGGGTAAAAATCAGAGCCGGCATTTTATAAAAAAAATCAAAATGAATACGAGGTTGTAGGTTTTCAAGAGAGAGTGTTGATGGCGAAGCAAAATACAAGAGCATCAAGACAAACAGTGATGGAATAAGTATCAACATCATTTTTTTTATCATACTTCCATACGATGAGCTCACAAATCCATACAAAAAAAAGAGCGTCAATCCAAGTAGTAGAAAGAATGGAGAGACGGTCATCAACCCACCCCATGCAAGTCCTATTGTGATTAACCATGCTGTTCGATATTTTGCATACCACTTATTATATCCAATTTCATCAATCAAACGATCGTACTGAATAGTTAGAAAACCCATCTCAGGAGCATACAACAGTGTTGTTTCTAGAACATGACGAGGCAACTCACACCAAGCGAAGTTAAACGTGTTCATCGCGAGTATAAGAAATAAAAAGAGTGCACCGCTTACACCACATAAAGAAAAAGGAAGCGTCGCACTCATAAAATATCCTGGATAAACTGCTACCATGCATGCAACAACAAATGCTTCTACCTCTTGTCCAAATAAGAGAGTGTCAGCAAGCCAGAATAAAAATGTTGGCATAATTAATGCATGCGCTACTGCATGAAAAAGCTCATTGTACGAGAAAGGATGAAACAACAAAAATGTTGTAATAAAACTAGTCAAACTAAGGCCATACAACGTGCAGATTCGAAACCATGTTGATGGAAAAGGAATAATAAAACGCATATATTTTACTCCTATACTTGCGAAAATAATTGATTAACAGATTCTGTCTTAACTAAATTAAAATCATCTTCCGTCAATCGTAACGAACCACCACCTTGTTGCGCAAGTTCATTAATTAAAAGTGAAAGAAGTGAAACTGTTAAGATGCGTTCATGTGGAATTGGAGCTGGAACATGCGGATTTAATGCATGCATAACAAATGATTTCAATAAAGCCTCATGTCCTTTATCAACAGAACAGTTTTTTTCATTAAATGTATCATGCAAACCATACCCTTGTAGCGTTGAGTAATCATCCATCACAATTGATTTCCCTTCAAAGAAAACCTCGAATCTCTCTTTTGAAAGCTGAGTATTCCCTGTTGCTACGTACAACAACTGAGCTGTTGATCCATCTTCAAAAAGAAATTGAATCGAAATATTATCGCTATGATTCAGATCCATACGACTACCCAATGTCGTCACATTAACTGTTACAGGACGTGAAGAGGTTAGATATAAAAATAGATCAATAATATGACACATTTCACCGATAATTCGCCCACCATTTGTTGTTGATTGAATCCAATGATCTTGAGGAATATATCCAGCATTCATGCGATACGACATCACTAATGGCATTGATCTATTTTCTGTTACATTTTTTATTTTTTGAATAAATGGAGCGAAGGAACGATTGTAATCTACAGAATAAATGATTGATTTTGAAGAGAGAACCTTGCGTAAGCTCTGCAATTGATCACGAGTTACAACCGCTGGTTTCTCAGCAAACACAGCCTTTCCTGCCTTTAATAACGCAATTGTCTGCTGTGCATGTACGCCATGTGGTGTTGCAATCAATACAGCATTAATTTTTTCATCATTACAAATTGATTCATAATTGTTGTGATACTGTATATTACCAAGCTGTCGAGCAATATTAATCGCTGCTGTAATATTCATATCAACAATAGATCCAATTTTTACTGAAGAGATACTCTGTAGCAGAGGTAATAATTTCGTCTTAGTAAATCCACCAACACCGACAACTGAAAATGTAAGCGTATGTTCAGGATATTTATACAATCTCATCTCTTGAGATACAGCAGGAATAATATTTTTTTCATACAATTTTATATCAGCATCCAGTGCATACGAAAGAAGAATTCCTAAAGGTTTTTTATTTTGTAAATCATCGTACGCATTTTCAATTTGATCAATGCTATATTCACTTGAAATCAAAGGAGTTATATTTAATTTTTTTTCACTAATTAAATCAGCAATAAATTGCATATTTCGTTGTTCTGTCCAGCGAACATATGCATACGGATAATCGACTGAATCTTGCTCGTACTGTTTATCATAACGGCCCGGACCATACGAACAAGAGATAAGAAAATCAAGCTCTTTTTGATACAGAGGCTCTCGATCCATGGAGATTTTAACATCACCAACAAGAACAACTTTTCCCTTTTTTCGTGTCATTTCAATCGCATTTTGAATGATGCTGTTATCGGTAGAAGCAGCAGTTACAATCGTTGCGTCAAATCCGTAGTGCTCCGTAGCAAATGTTGCTGTCGTTAGACTATTTTCGTTACAAACATTTAAAACAACATCGCAACCCATATCACGTGCAAGCTGACATCGACTTTCATCAACATCAAGTCCTACAACATGTAAACCTGATAATTTAGCAAGCTGCGCAGTCAACTGCCCTATGAGACCAAGTCCTACAATCGCAACTTTTTCACCCAATACAAGATTTGCACGACGTATTCCTTGTAATGCAATAGCTCCTATGGTTGTAATGCTTGCCTCTTTCAATTGGGAATCATTCTTAACAAGAACAACAAGATTTTCAGGAACAACAACAATTTCAGCATGATTTGCATTAGAACCACCTGCAGCAACAAAATCACCAATTTTTATATGACGAACACGAGCTCCAGTTGC
>JAESUJ010000101.1 GCA_016763165.1 Candidatus Babeliales bacterium | reverse complement strand
CAAGATGCAAAGGAGTCTCTTGACGAGCATTCTTTACATTGGGATTAGCATCCTTATCGAGTAATAATGTAACTATCTCTGGACTGCCTGCTGAAACTGCAAGATGCAAGAGAGAACTTTTGCTGCCACTTTTTACATAACTGTTTTAATGTATTTGATCAGTAATACAGTCATATCATAATGTGTATTTTCTATGGCAATATTAAATGCGCAGCTTAGTAATTTGGACAAACTAGCTACATCATCGTTATAGGCATGAAGAATTGTTGTAGCAAGATCGACGTTGTTTTCTTTAATTAATGTCTGTAATGTTTTTATATCACCATCTGTTACTGTAGTTGCACTGATAAAGTTACTGATAAGAAAAGCTGATAAAAAAATAAGTATAATTTTTTTCATGATTTTGTTCCTTAATTGACTCTTGAAAAGCATGGCGTATTAATATCCTCGCGCCTGTAAGCAATTTAATAATATCCTCGTTCCTTAAGCAATTTACACTCTGTACGCGCCTTAAACAATTTATGTGCTGTATCACCATTTTTATTAACATGATGAATGTTAATTCCTGGAGTTTTTAAAAGTTCATCTACAATTTTTTGGCTATTTACGCACGCATTATATTGGCTTGTGTTACCACTAATATATGTACTCTGTATACATTCTATAGCCCTTATAAGAGCCGTATCTCCATAGTTATCAGCATAATTAGTGTTAATCCCTGGAACTTTTAAAATAATTTGCACAGCATCAAAGTCATGCGCTTCTACAGCTTTTATAAGAATTGATCGGCCTTTTTTGTTAACATAATTAACATTGGCTTTTGCTGCTAAAAGAACTTCTATAATTTCTGCTCTACTCTTCCTTTGTGCTGCTGTATAAAGTCCACATCCTATAATTACCATAAGAGCTGTATTTTCATAATTGTCTGTACTATTAACATTAGTCCCTGCTTTTATAAGCTCTTTTATTACATTTAAATAATCATTAAGACCTTCACGATAACGCTTGCCAGATGAAGGATTTGTAGTAATGCCTGGAAATCTATTTGCAGCACTAATAAGAGCTGAGTCTCGATATTTCTGATTAAGACAAAGTTCGCATTTTTCTGAACTTACAAAAAAACAGCTTAGATAGCTTTGCATAGTTAACTGAGTGTCACTCGCTTGTAAAAGCTCTTTTACTGTTTTTGCATTACCATTTTTAGCAGCTAAGATAAGAGCGTTATTAATATCATCACTGCGAACGCTTGACTCTAAAATCTTCTTTAAAATGTCTACGTAACCATGTTGTGCAGCATACTCTAGGAGAGTCAGAGTAATATAAGAATCATCGTAATCATAATTAGATTTAGCATAAGTAATGTTTTGATTTCCATTAGCCCCTGATGTCAAAAGATCTCTTGCTATATCTGTCTTGCCTTTTTTTACGGCTGTAATAAGAGCTTCATTTAATTCATCTTCTGACATTTTTGAATGATTCTCTTCGGCGAAACTTACTTGAGCAAATCCAAGCATAACTAAGACTAATAATCCAATTTTCTTCACAATATTCATAATATATTCTTTCTTTTTCTGTATTTTAGTTACTATAATTTAAAAAACAGTTCCCAATTCTATAATTTTCAATAATAAAAATCTGACTATATTAATTTTCTAACAATCAAATAAGATCAAATTGCAAATGCATTTTTTATCTGACCCCATTCAAAAAAAACTAGGTTTTTATACGAATAAAATTCTAATAGTCTAGTCTAAACCAAAATAACACTACTTGCAAATAATGCCTTCAGAATGGTGCTTTTCTGATATTTTCATTCAAAATAAGAATTAATTTTACAAAAAAAAAGATAAAGTTTGAAAAAAATATCAAAATATTTGAGTTTTTTGCAATTCAGTTTCATCATAGGATTAGGTTTTTAAAGCTTTGTTCTATAAAAAAGGAGAAAAAATGAATATAGCTCTTGGTTTTTGGGGAATTATAGGGACAATATTTTCTTGCATTGTGCTTTCATATGTCTCGATAGCAACGATGTTTGGGCCATTTATAGCGCCTGTTCTGGTTCTGTTTGCTAGCATTCTGTTTCGTGGCGATGTAGGTCGAGGTGATAAGAAATTATTTGAACATAAGTTAGCAATTTTTCAGGCGATTGGGTCGGTTGGCGGGATGATTGCGATAGGTGTTGGTTTTACGTTTCCAACCTTATATTTTTTATCACCAACAGATTTCCATGCATTGTTACAGAATAAGTGGTATTTCTCAGGCCTTCTTGGCATAACGACTCTGATTGCAGGGTTGTTTGGTCTCTGGTTGGGGCGTCTGTATTCAAGAGCTTTACTTGAGCGATCAGGGCTCCGTTTTCCAGTCAGTGTGATGATTCATGAGACTATTGTTGCACAAGATCATAAAGCTGATGCTAAACTATTGGTTCAGGGAACTTCATTCAGTCTGATCACCTGTTTGCTCCGCGATGGGTTAAAAGCAGGATCATTGGCTATCCCCTCAGTTTTTTCATGGTTTGGGCTCTCAAAAAATATAATTATTGCTGAGTCAATTTTTGGAAATGCGCTTGCTTTGTCGATAATGCCGATGGTCTGGGCGATTGGGTTTACAGCAGGGATGACGATCGTGGTTCCTCTGTTGGTTGGGGCGTTGTCTAAATATCTGGTGGTGTATCCTCTAAACATGCATAGCTTATGGCTTCCATGGACATTTTTTAAACCGTTATCGCAAGGTTCTTTTTTAACAGCATTTTGTAGCGGACTTGTTCTTGCTGAGCTATTTAATGGGTTGTCACGATATCCAGGTCAATTAAAACGATGGATTGAGAAAAAAGCAGCTGAAGATTTTTCTATAGGTAATCAGATTAACGAATCTGTTCAGATGGTTCGAAGTTTTTTCTCAGGTCATGCTGATGAAGCTGTTGATCAGGTCTCGCATTGGTATGATCGGTATGAAGGGTTGTTGCTATTCACGCTTTCGTGGTCATTGTTATACGCACTCGGTTTTTCAGTTTTTGCAGCTCTGTTTACTGTTGTTGGGGCAATGTTTGTAACATATAATATCTGCTTCATAGCAGGAAAAATTGGTCTGGTAACCTTTGGTCGCTTTGTTACGTTTATTATGTTGCCGGCTCTCTTTTTATTTGCTCTGACACCATTTCAAATAACATGGCTTTCGATTTTTGTCGTAGTGACAATGGCTGCAGCAGCTAATTATCTGTTTAGTGTGAAGATTGGTGATTTACAAAAAATCTCTCGGCACGACATGCATCGATACACAATGATGGGGATTTTTGTGACAGCTGCTGTGATCGGATTGATTTTGTGGATTCTTTGTACAAACTTTGAATTGGGATCGGCTGATCTGTTTGGACAACGGGGTCGATCACGGGCGTTGTTGATTAATTCATTTAGTTTTGATTGGCAAATTCTTCTGCTTGGATTTATGTATGGATACTTTCTTCGCTTTTTACGTTTGAGTCCAACAATGGTTTTTGGTGGTCTGTTGATGCCGAATAATTTGACGATTGGTCTGTTGATTGGGGCGACAATTAATCGATTTTTCTTTAATAATAAAACACAGCATCCATTCTGGTCAGGCATGTTAGCCGGCGACACCTTGTGGGAGTTTTTTTCTATTGCTTGCAAAATGTTCGGATGATGCTTAGAGAAAGTGGTGTTGCATCAATTTTTGGGTTTTTTTTCTTGATTTTCAATTATAGCTATTGATCGGTTTGATTAAGCAATAGCTATAATTGATTCTGTTTATAAGTTTTTTATTTCTGTTTAGTTCTCTTCGGTTGCTTCTTGATTTTCAATCACGGAATATTTTTTATTTAAAACGGTTGCAGATTGATGTAAAGGGTAAGCTAGTAATACTAATGCATATAAGAATTTGTCTAAACGGTTTGTTTTTATTGCTATTGCAAGAGCTAAAGTACTAGATGTTGCGAAGATTGCTTTAGGGTATTTTGTAATGATAGCATCGATTTTGTTTAGGGCTAATGATGGGAGAATTGTAGCATAATTCGCGTAATCAGTCCATGATGCCTTGACTTCTGTATTGCTGGTATCTGTGTTGATAATGGTCTCTAAATCATCAACGAGTTCATCCGCATGTAACATTTGTAAGCAAGGCGAAATTGAAAAAAAGAGGACAAATGTTATAAGATATTTTTTCATGAAATATTTCTTTCTTTTAATCTGGTTTTTCTGTCGTGAAAAGAACGGCTCTTCTCAAGGACCAAAGCTATCACAGCATTCTTTTTTTTCAAGTTTTTTGATAACAATGGTAATAGTTATTCAAATTGAAATAAATCGTGGTCTGATTTGAATTTTAAACAACTGAGACGTTGTGGGAGACTGTTTCTATTGCTTGCAAAATATTCGGATGATACCGAGAGCAAGTGGTGTTGCGTCAATCGTTCTTAAAATAGTTGGCGTGAGCTGATACGGAAGAAATCCTTTTTGTTCAAGGATGTTAGAATCTTGCTGGGTGAATCCTGCTTCAGGACCGATAGCTACAGAGCAATGCTTAATTTTTTGATTAAGAAATGGTACTTGAATTAACGGTGATCCTTCAGGGTCAGCATACCAGCGAAATTCTTCGGAATCGATTGATGAAATTTGTTCTAATCGGATTGGTTGCTTTACGATTGGGAGCATAAATTGTTTTGCTTGTTCGCATGCTGAAATCATGATCTGTTGCAGCCGATGTTCCGCTGGAAGTTTTGTTTGAGCTCGTTCAGTGATAATTGGTTGGATGGTTGTGATACCAAGTCGAGCAGCAGAATATAAAATTTCTGGCCAGTTGTTCTGTTTTGCAAGTCCAATGTAGAGGGTAATCTGGGGAGTTAAAGACTGATTTATCTGTTTGTCACCCGATTCAAAAATAATACGAGACTGCTTTTTTTCATCATAATCAACAATTGTTGCAAGCAAATGTTCTGTTTTTGAAAAAAGAATGCATTGATTACCTGTTTTTAATCGGGTGATTGTCAGTATTCGCTGACAAAGAAGCTTATCTTTTAGAATAAACTGTCTTTCAATGTGAGGAAACTTTTCAGAATAAAAAAATGAAAACAGATGTTTTTGCTTATTTGTAGCCATTAAGTTCTGCATAGAGGTTTAGCTGTTTTCTTCTTCTGTTTCTTCAGATTCAACATATTCTTGATACAGAACAGATATAGATTTATACAGAGGGTATGCTGCTACTACAAGTGCGAAAAGAGCACATTTATTTATGTAATATACTCCTCCAACGGCAATAAGACTTGCCCCGGCGAAAGTCGATTTTGGATGTGACTCTATGAAGGAGTTTACAAAGGATGAAATATTTTTTGGATTTATGCCTAGTACTTCAATTTCACAATCATCAGGGTTATCTTTGATTATTGATAGAAGAGTGGGAATGGCTTTTTTAGTTTCTTCCCAAGAAACATCACTTTTAACTTTGTTTGTATCAATTTCACTCATTGCATCTAAATCATCATATTTTAATTCATCGGCATGTAGTATTTGAACGCAGGATTCGATTGAAAAGAGAAGCGCAATGGTTATAAAATATTTTTTCATAAAGTTCCCTATCAGTATTAAATGCTTTCTTGTTCTTCTTCTGTTTCTTCAGATTCAACATATTCTTGATACAGAACAGATCCAGATTTATAAAAAGGGTATGCTGCTACTGCAAGAATGCCTAATCCTAACTCTTTATTTACTGCTTTTGTACAAGCAATAATAATAAGGCTGAAAAAGGTGATGGTTGACTTGGGATATGCTTCACTAATTAAAGAAGGAAGATTTTTACAAACTTGAGCACGGTCTGTCCAAGAAACTTCAATTTCAATATCTCCTGTATCCATCGCCTCCATCGCCTCCAAGTCATCATTAAATTCATCAGCTTGCAATATTTGTACGGAGGATCCGATTGAAAAAAGAAGCGCAATTGTTATAAAATATTTTTTCATAAAAATATTCCTTTTTTTTAGTTCATAATTTTATTGTATGAGAAATATTATCTTCAAGACCACTTTAACATGGTAACATTTTTTTTAAAAGTTTTTGATAATAATAGTAACAATCTTTAAATGGAAATAAAATATGATAAAAAATAGAACTAAACCGCTTATTTTAGTAATTTTTGATGGTTTTGGTATTTCTGATAAAAAAGCAGGAAATGCGATTTTTAAAGCAAAAATGCCAACATCGGAGCTTTTAATGAAAAATATCCCTGGATACAATTGCAGGCGGCAGAAAAATCTGTCGGTCTGTTGCCAGGTTTCTCAGGAAACTCTGAGGTAGGACATTTGACGATTGGGTCGGGATGTATTCTGCCATCTTCGTTAAAACGGATGCATGAGCTGACTCATCAAAATGGATTGTCTCATCATAAAGAGTGGCAAGTTTTTTTAAAAGAAATTGTACGAGATGAAAAGCGGTTACATTTTTTAGGACTACTCTCTGATGGTGGGGTACATGCTCATGAAGATCATCTGTATGCGTTGATGAGAAGTGCGCATGCAGCAGGAGTTAAAGAGATTTTGATACATGCATGGCTTGATGGACGTGATGTTTCGCCTCGATCTGCTCAAATATATTTACAAAAGTTGGATCTTGTTTGTCAGGAGTTAGGGAATGCATCAATTGTAAGTATTGCAGGCCGCCTGTATGCGATGGATCGGGATAAACATTATGATCGGACTGATCAGGTGGTGGCAGCAATAACCAAAAAAACATTGAGTTCAGAAAAAAATTGGCGTGATGTTATTGATGAGGCGTATGAGTTTGGAGATGATGATCAGTACATCAAACCAGAGCTTCTTAACGCTCAAGGGGTTATTAGTCCAGAGGATGCACTTTTTTTCTTTAATATTCGGCCTGAGCGAACAAGGCAGATTATAGAGCGACTTTGTGACTCAGATCAGGGAGGGACATCTTTTAGTCAAGTTATGAGTTCTGTATCGTATTGGGAAGTGCTTCCTTCATGGGCACCATCAACACTGCTTGATCGAGTAACGATAGAGAGTGGGCTTTTGGCATCCATTAACAGACAAGCAGAAAAAGATGACTTTAAAATCGTAACAATTGCTGAAAGTGAAAAGCAGATGCATGTTGGTTATTATTTGCATGGCAATAACTCTTCTCTTTGTTCGCGTGAAAAGCAGATAATTATTCCTTCACTCAAACAGGATTCATATGCAGATGCTCCTGCTATGTCTGCAGAAAAAATAACAGAAGAAGTGATTAAGCAGTTGCAAGATGAGCAGGTGGGCTTTATTGTCGTCAATTATGCCAATGCTGATATGGTCGCTCATTCAGGTGACTTTGATGCGACAGTTGCAGCATGTGAGCTGTTGGATGATCAGCTTAAAAAGATTATTGAGTATGTCGATAAACGGGATGGAATATTGGTTCTGACAGCTGATCATGGTAATGCTGAAGAGATGATTGATGAAAAAACAGGAGAAAAAAGAACCTCACATACAAAAAATGATGTGATTTTTTTAATTGCTTCAAAATATTCAAAAGGTAAAGTATTTGACCAATTATCGATTGAACAGTTGCCTGTTGGGTTGAGTCTTATTGCACCAACTATTCTATCTTTACAAGAAACCCCTATTGAAGATGAGATGGAAAAACCGCTTTTATTGGTCTGATTTCCTTACAATTTCAATGATTAAGTCAGTTTTTGGATGATAGAGCTATTTCATTTGTGTTATTGAATTATTTATTATATTCTTTGTT
>JAESUJ010000100.1 GCA_016763165.1 Candidatus Babeliales bacterium | reverse complement strand
AAGGAAGTTCCTAAATAACAACTTGGAACTATCAAATGATTACAAAAAAGAAGGTACGAATATTTGTTCGTACCTTCTTTTTTGTTGTATGGAAAACGAATATTTATTCTAAATCATTTTCGATAGGCTTATTTTTTTGGTTGTTTCTCTATCTAGGGTCACTTTTTTATCGTATTATTTTTTACATTTATAAAATAACAAGAACAAAAGAGCTGTTTCTTCTGCCGATAATTAATATTGGTAATATTTCAGTGGGAGGGACTGGGAAAAGCGTTGTAACATCTTTTTTGGTTCAAAATGTGCGTTTCCCATGTTTAGCAATTTTTTTACGTGGGCATCAACGTGAAAAATCAAATAATCCTATTTTGATAGCATCGATTGGTCAAGGGTTGCAAAAAGAAGTCTCTTTAGTCGGTGATGAAGCAGCAATGCATGCTCAATATTTATCAACTCCCGTTGTTGTAGGCGCCAAAAGATCGATGGCAATCAATTATTTTTTATGTCATGTTAACCCAGCTCCATTATCATACGCGTTGTTGGATGATGGCTTCCAACATTTTTCAGTTGAAAAAACATGTTCAATCGTTCTGCTTGATGCTAGAAATCCACTGGGGAATGGATGGTTATTTCCTGCCGGAGACTTGCGTGAAAATAATCTTCAAAGAGCTGATATTATTATCTTTTCTCATGCTCAAAATTGCTTACAAAGTGAGAGAAAAAAATTAATAGCACTAGCGTATAAAAAAAAGGGAAAGGTTCTCCCAATTATATTTGGATATCACGCTGTTTCTCAAATCAGTCAATACTCTCACGAAAAGGCATATAAAAAGAATGTTGCTATAAAAGACAAACAAGTTTTTGTATTTGCTGGGATAGGATCTTTTAATCAGTTTGTTCAGATGGTTAAAAGCAAGGGTGCCGATGTTGTTGGTTCGTATGAATATCCCGATCATTATCTATATTCTCTTGAAGATATAGAGGATCTTATGCATGCTGTGAAAAGAAAGAAAGTAAAAGCTATTGTTACAACAGCAAAAGATTGGGTCAAAGTGTATGCATTGATATCTGATAAAAAAAATATATCACTTGATTGGTTAATTTTGCATGTTGAATTTGTTTGTACTTCTGAAGCTGAAAAAAGGATTTTGTTACGCACTGTAGATAAAGCCATAATAAAAAAATATTTATCCGTATAGCATAGACATCTTGATTTTTATAAAAGGAGAGAATCATGGATTATATAGCGTATGTAAAAGCATGTTTAATGAGTTTTTCTATTGGATTGGTAATAATATATGCAATGCGAAAGATTGCCTTCAGATGGGGCATTTTAGATATTCCAAAAGGGGTGTTAAAGAATCATAAGCAACCAGTTCCATACTTGGGTGGACTTGCCGTTTATCTGACCATCGTATTCAACCTGTTCTGGCATTTTTCCGACTCTTTAGATAATTATATATTTTTAATATGGATTTTGTTAGGAATAACAGGTGTTCTACTTGTTGGCCTGTATGATGATCTGTATGCGATGAAACCAGTTCAGAAATTTGTGGGACAATTCTTCTGTATCCCTTTTATTTTATACTCAGCAAGCTTTTATAAAACTATTTTTTTATCTCATATGCTCGGTTATCTATTCTCATTCTTTTTTATCATAAGCCTTATTAATGCGTTTAATCTGATAGATGTTATGGATGGGCTCGCAACAATGGTTGCATTGACGAGCGTAAGCTCTTTTTTTTGCATTGCCTTATATCAAGGAAAGTATGGTTTTGCGCTACTACTATCAGTAGTTATTGGATCGCTAACAAGTTTTTTATGGTGGAATAAACCAGCTGCGCGTATTTATTTGGGTGATGCTGGTGCACTTTTATATGGTGTTATGATTGCGCCCATTCCATTTTTTCTATCGTGGAACCATACGACTACATGGGGATTGATTGCTCCTTTGGCAATCGTTGCTATTCCATTGTTTGAAGTTACCTGTCTTATTCTAGTTCGTCTTTCATTGTCGCTCTCTCCATACGAAGGAAGCCCGCATCATTTTTGTCATTTTTTGCTTAAAAAAAAGTGGAGTAAAAACAACATTTTATGTTGGACTGCGGCGCATGGAACAGCACATTCTGTTTGGGGGTTTTTATTAATGGAAGGGCATATTTCGACTACAATATTTTTTATGGGAGTTCTGTTTTTTTTGATAGAGTGGGTTGTTGTGGTGTACGATCGATTTTTGTGTTTATTTAAAAAACCTTGCTTATCATGGTAGATAAAGATCTTTTTTGTTGATCCAGCCTATGAATTTCTGATATTTAACTTTATAAAAATAAGGTTCTTTTTTCATCACGGTACAAAGACTTTGTTCTGTCAACTGGGTTACCGTGTCGTATGTTCTGTCAGGTCCAGAGCACATATTTGTTGTTCCGTTAAATGTTAAAGCTTTGCATTGAGCATCTATTTTAATACTGAATAAGAGAATAAGCGCTGCGCAAAAAATAGAAATTGCATAGATGAAAACATCTGTTTTTCGGTATATTCTTGTAAGAAATCTATAGAGAGACGCTATCCATACAAAAAGAAAAATGATCTGCCAGAGGCTGAGCGGAGTACTTGTAAAGAGATCTTTCGTAGCAAGAAGAAAAAGCTTAGATTTTGATGTTGTAGGATCTATTTTTTTATATAAGTTATTTTTTTGTGAAATGATGTATAGATGATTTTTTATTTCTGAGAGGGCAAGCTTTTTCTGCATTGCTTGATACCAAAAAAGTGCAGCATGATTTTTTTCAAGAGCAAATGCTACATCGGCAAGATTCTTTGTGATCAACGCTGTTTTTATAGGGATCGATGTTAAAAGCGTGTAAGCCTCTTCCAGTTTGCCTTCTTGAATATGGGAATAACTTTGTTGAACTATGTCATCCTGTTGAGTTGAGCAGCTTGACATGACTATTGTATTCGTAATAAAGAAAAATATCATAAATAATTTTTTAATAATATTCATGTTTTTCTGAATCTCCAGAGGATTAATTATTTTTTGAGGATTATTCACTAATGTTTGAATATACATCTCTTTAATTATGTTAATTTCACTAATAAAGCATCCTTTTTTAGTAAGAATTTGTTCAATAATGCTCTCTGTAATAAACGTTTCAGGTTTTTTGCTAATATAGCCAAATATTTTCTTAATAAGTTTGTGAGCATGAGCGTATTGTTTCAACAGGAGAGCATTTTCAAGGTCAGCAAGAAGAGTCTCTTTTTGACTCTGTTTTTTAGGGCCAAAGAAAAAATTGTATACTTTTTGTCTAATTGCTATCAGTGGAGTAAGTAATGCAAGCATAAATAGAATCCATGGAATGTAAGGAATTTTTTTTGATTTTAACGGTGTAGCAAGATCGAATATGATGCTGGCTGTTTCAGGAGGTGAATCTTTATCTTTTTCAAGCTTGGGTTCTTCTTTGCTGAGTTTTTTATCAACAGGCTTATCGTGAGCAATGCCAGCTACATCTTCTTTTTGTGAGACAATACAGCTCGTTTCTTCTGTTGTAAGTCTCTCAATGCGCTCTGTTTTTGGATTAAAAAAAGAGAATATTTGCTCAGGAATAATAAGATTTCCAGACTGATTTGGTTGTACAGTAATTGAGAACTCTTTGATTCCTTGGTGTTGAGAAACGCTTATTTCTTGAATCATTTTTTGTGTTGGAGCATATGTATTGCATGAAGCAGGCAGAGCGATGTCTGGCGTAGCAATGTCATCGAAATTGCCAAAACCTTTTAGTCGAATTGTTACTTGAATTGTATCGTGAATATGTATCTTTGACCGGCTTATCGTAAGGTCATAGTTAGTGAAAATACCGACAGCATCGACATTTTCAATTTTATCGGGAAGTGATTTTATGGTACAGGTTATTTCTGAAACAACCCCCTGTGCTTGATGAAGTTCAAAGGGAGAAAGGGCATGTAAAAACATTTGGAATGGGTCATTTCTATTTCTGTGTTGTTGGGTAGGAGTATAAAAATATACAAATTGTTGTGCTGGAATAACAAGAGGACCAGGCTTTGTTGGCGTTATTAAAAACTGTTCTTCAACTACGCGATATTCATACTCCTTAATTATTTCTGTTCGCTCAAGGTGTCCAGGAATTTTTTTTATGAATGCTTGCGGGCTTGAGACCTCTTCATATTCAGTTTTTCGAATGTTTCCACGATGATAAATAATACGTGAAGCAATGAATGCTTCGCCAACGTATGCTGATTTCTGATGGGCATGTATGCGAGAATACATCTGAGGGTCTGGTGATTGAGATGAATGTGTAGCTGCTGCGTCTTCATCATCATCATCTTCAGGAATGAAATCAAGATCAGTTGGTTTTCTAACTCGCATTTTGATGCTGTTTGATGAGATAGTATCAATAGTTATTGGACCTATTGTTAGAGGTCCTTCTTTGTTCACAATGATGTCAAAAATGTAGGTTGTGCTTGAGCTTACATTGTTGCCCATCATGTTGATGCTCGTACTTCTGCTTGATGAAATAATGCTGCATGATTCTGGGAGTTGTATATCATGAGACGACTTATTTCCTACACTGCCTTTAGTGACTATTTTTATAGTAAAGGGCCTACCCATGAGCGCTGTCGGCATCATCGATTGCTGTTTATCAGGCTGTTCATGTAGGATGTTTTCGCATGAAATATGTATGCTAGCTTCTGTTTTTATGCCTATAAAAGAAAAGAATAAAAAAAATAATGCTACCATGTCCTTTGTCCTTGGGCTGTAGGTTGAGCGATGATAGAAGTTTTTCGTTTAATATATTCTTTTTGTAAGTCCCCTTCCTGTTGATCAAGAGATTCAACAAGAGCACGAATTCTTTTCTGCTGTAAAGTCTCTTTTTTAAGAGATCTGTATTTGTCAGAACTATCTTTTTCTTCTTTTAATTCTTGAGCTTTGTCACCCATTTTTGTTTGTTGATCTTCATTTTGATCCAGATTTTCTTCTGGATTCGATAAGTCTTGTTTGAAGTTTTGTTCTTCAGACTCTTTTTCTTTATTCTTAGCAGGAGGTTCTTTTTCTTCCTGTTTTTCTTTTTCTACACCCGAATCATCTGATTTGTCAGATTCTTCTTTTTCATTTTCTGCATCTTGTTTCTCTGTATCGGTCCTATCTTCATCTGTTTCTGTTTCTTTGTCTTGTTGTTGATCTTGCTTTGATGATTCGTTGCTGTTTTCTTGTTGTTTTTCAGAATCTTGCTCGTCTTTAGATTTATTTTTCTCATCGGCAGATTTTTTTTGTTGATCCTTTGAATCTTTTTTATCGGGGCAATCTTTGCAATCGTTCTTGTCGCTTTGATCTTGCTTCTGTTGATCTTTTGAATCCTGTTTATTGTCTTGATCTTGCTTGTTATCTTGATCTTTTTGTTGATCATCTTGCTGTTCATCTGTTTTATCTTGATCTTCTTCTATCTGTCTTTTTAATGATTCAGCATGCTCTCTTTTAATGGTTATTATCTCTTGGTTTCCCTGGCTTTCTAGAAGTTTTGTGTACCACGAAAGAGCGAGATTAATTTTTTGTAGAGACTCATTAAACTTTTTTTCTCCATATAATTTTTCAGCAAGAGCATGAACAGCCGTCCCAGAATTTAAAGCTGCTTGTGCTTGAAGATTGGGCAAGTTGTTGCTTTGTACGAAAGCACGTTCGAAGTTGTGGCAAGCACTTTCGTATGCTTTTTCTTGATATTGAGCAAGGCCAAGGTTGTAATTGACTATAGGATTTAATGGAGAATCTATCTGTTTGTCTTTAAGCTTTTTGAGCGTAGATTCGCTTTTTGTTCCTACTAATGTAGAGGAGCTGTTTTTATGAAAAAAAAAGTCTCTTAACGCTTGAAAAAAAGCGTGTGAAGATTGTGTGATAGTCATGAAAATGATTATGTGCAAAATAAGTATTTTTTTGTTCATGATTCTTTTCTTTATTTTAAATTATAAAAACCATTCAAGAAGTAGCAATGGAAAAAGAATTTGTGCGAAAATATAGTATCGATCTTCCCATTGTTGTAACGATTCGTTGTCGATGGTCTCTTTTTCTATGGATTCAAAAAAGTTTCGCAGGGCAGAAATATCGCTATTGTCATGCTTGATGGATGTATAAAAACCGTTTAGTTTTTTTGATATTTCTTGTAAAAAAGTAGTGTTTAATTTTGATAAAATAGTAGCTCCAGACCTATCTTTCTCTACGCCAATCGTCTGTCCACTTTGGTTAAATATAGGAATGGGAGCACCTTTTTCGGTCCCTACTCCAAGAGTACAAATCGTTATATTTTCTTGTATGCTTTGATCAATAATTTGTTCAAAATGTGTTGAAAAATCTTCTCCATCAGTGATTGCAAGAATTGTCTTATGCTTTCTGTTTTTGACATGAGAAAACAGTTCGATGCCGAGCTGTAAAGCTTTGTCTAAAGCAGTGGTTCCTGAAGATATGGTCTCAATGTCAACATGATCAATGAAGAGCTCAAGTGATGAAAAGTCTCTGGTTAAAGGGCATTGAATAAATGCTGAACCAGAAAAAAGAATAAGACCAACACGTTCACACGAGAGCGTGCGAAGAAGTTGTTTAATTTTAAGTTTTGCCGCGTCAAGTCTATTTGGCTTGATATCACTAGCTCTCATTGATCTGGAAATATCAAGCAAGATTAAAATATCGCGCCCTTTTTGTGGAATAACTGTCTCTTTTTTTGTCCATTGAGGACGAAGCAGCATCATAAATAAAAGAATTGAAGCAGCAATAAAGATCGTGCAACGTATAATTTCTCTACTTTGTGAATATCCGGAGAAAAATTTTTTTGATTTCATCTGTTTAATAATATTATTTCGAGAAAAGAATAGATATAAAGAGAGTCCTATCATTGCAATAAAAAGTGGTAGGAAGCAGACATAAGAAGGATGTGCATAATAAATATACGGTATCATGAAAAAAATCCTTTCCAGATGAAGCATCGTAATAATAGTTCAAGAAATATGCTTGCAATAAGGATCCATAGGAATGGATATAATAATTCATGGTAGAGGCTAAACATAGATGTTTGTAAAGTTGTTTTTTCTAGTTTATTAATGGCGTCGTATGCTTCTTTCATCTCCTTTGGATTGTGTGCGGCAAAAAACTTTCCACCGGTTTCACGAGAAAGTGCAGCAAGAAGGCCATAATCAACAGTATCAGCTCCAGCAGGTTGGATTCTTCCAAAAACATCTAAACCGTAGCCACCCTGTTTATTGCCAATACCAACAGAATAAATTTTGACATTAAATTCTTGAGCCATTGCAATGATTGTATCTGCATCAAACCGGGTTTCTCCCATAGGCTTTCCATCAGTCAGAAGGAGCACCACCTTGCTTTTTGCAGATGAAGAGCGGAGTCGACTAATAGCTGTTGCAAGGCCGGTAAATAATTTTGTTCCATTTGGATTAACAATATTAATAGATGCATTGGAAATAAAATTTTTCAGAAGTGGCTTATCCAGTGTTAATGGACAGAGGGTAAGCGCTTCAGCGCCAAAAACAACGATTCCAACAGGGTCATATGTTCGTTGGTCTATAAAATCTAAAGCATTTCTTTTTGCAACTGTTATGCGAGATCGTCGATCATTGAGGTCATCAAAAAGATTCATCGATCCAGAAAAATCCATACAAAGAACAAAGTCGATGCCATCGACTGCTGTTTCTACCCGTTGGTCAACTTTTTGGAGTCGAGCAATTAAGCAGGCAAGGGCAATAAGTGCGATAATGCGGAGCAGGCGCAATGTTTTAAGAGGAAACAAAGCAGTTCTGTTTTTTTTGAAGTACGATGCTCCAAGAGCATGTTTAACTTGAGTTTTATTTTTATGAAAATATTTATACCAACATGCAATAATTATGCATGTTAATGTGATAAAAAATGTGTATGGATACGCCCACCACAAAGAGATCATAAATAACTACTCCGTGTTAAATTATACAAAGAATGTTTATCTCTGTACCATTTTTCAATAGTTTCAAGTAATTCCTGATCAGATTTGTAATCAGTGTAATGAAACTTTTTACTGATAACAAGATCAATGTGAGTCGACCATTGACTAGGATATGATTTCTGCTTTGTTAATACGTGTTGGGAGCCGAAAATACCAAGGCAAATGATTGGACGATTTAATGTTTTTGCTATTGTTATAAATCCCTTTTTAAAAGGATATATTTT
>JAESUJ010000099.1 GCA_016763165.1 Candidatus Babeliales bacterium | reverse complement strand
CTTTTTTTCTCCACCACAGCTCTGGATCTGGGGAGCTCAGCGTGTCAAAAAAATAAAAAAATATATCGACAGCGTCGAGGTTATTTTTCCTTTTGAAGTAGCATGGTATAAAAAGCATGGAGTCAGGGCCGTGTATCATGGATCGCCTTTATTTGACCGATACAAAGATTTTGAAAAAAAAGAAATATATCCTGCCTCAATCCTCTGCTTACCCGGATCTCGCCACCAAGAACTTACCAAAACGCTCCCTCTTTTTATTCCCGTGTTAAAACTGGTAGAAAATGAATATCCTCAGATGAAAATCAACATTGCTGTTGCTCAAGACAGGTTTATATCATTGATAGAAGAAGCATGCAAAAAAGAAAAGCTTAAAAAATATACGTTTGTTAAGCATGATGATCTGTATGAAACATTTAAAACAACAACCATTGCGTTAACAAAACCGGGTACCAACAGCCTTGAGCTTGCTTTTGCCGGCATTCCAGCAGTTGTTGCATACAAAATGGCATGGCCTCTCTATTTCTTGGCACGATTTTTTATCAAAATCCCCTTTGCTGCCCTTCCCAATCTCATTCTTAAACAAGAGCTGTTTCCAGAGATCATTCAATGGAACTGCACACCAAGTCATATTTTTGAAGTAATAAAAAAAGAGATCGATTGCCCAGAACAACAGAAAATTAAAACTGCTCAACAGACTCTTAAAACAATTTTTAAATCGTAAATCACTCTGTCTATTCAAGAGTTTACTCAGTTATTTTCTTTTCCTGACTTTTTAGATAGAATATCAAATAAACATAATTTACTTTTAAGTTAAAAAGGGTTTATATGAACTATTTATTATTACTTTTTGCCGTTCTCAGTACACTTTCAACCCGACTTGATGCAAGCATAAATCATCAATTATCAATCTGGAAGGAAGCGACCAATAGCCAATTTCTTGAATCACTTACCCCTGACTTTTTACGCAGTGAAACATCAAGAAAAGACTCCATTGAAACGAGCAGCCGTGCTGTTGTACAAGTCCGCACCTGCAACCTGCACTTCGACTGGATTCATCCATATCGTGCACCAGCACAATCATACGCCTGTGGAACCGCTTTTTTTATTAATGAAGAAGGGCATTTAATCACAAACGCGCATGTCATACAAAATTCATATTTCACGCAAATTCTGATTCCTGGTTGTGATGAATATTTTGAAATCGAAGTAAAAGGAATGTCTCCTCGTACCGATGTTGCCCTTCTTAAGCTCAAAGATATAGAAAACGTACTCAAAAAATTAGACGTCATTCCATTTCTTTTATTAGGTGATTCAGATAAAGTCGAATTAGCTGAAGACGTTACTGTCATTGGATACCCTCTTGGATGTAATGAAGTACGATGTACTGGTGGAGGGGCTGCAGGAGTATCATATGAAGGCATGCAATCTTTATTTCACATCACTGCAAATATAAATCCAGGTAATTCAGGAGGCCCTGTTATCGACAATAACGGACATGTTATCGGGATTGTTGTTTCAAAAAGAAATGGAACAGAATTGATTGGATATGCCATTCCTATAAATAATGCAAAAAATATTATTAATTTTTTGCAACATACAGCTCTGTATGAAACTCCTCGATTGTATATTAAAGGTAACTACGGATCAAAAGAGTTATGCGAAAGTCTTAAAAACCCAGATGTAGATGGACTATTTATTTCTCAGATTGCAGAGATTTCTCCTCTATATAAATCAGGTGTCAAAGCAAAAGATTTACTTCATGCATTCATACATGATGAAATAGTCTACATGATTGATCGCTTTGGAAAAGTAAAAGTCTCTTGGAGTAAAGATCCAGTACCATTATTTGAAGTATATCAACGTTTTCCTCATAACGAACCGATCAAATACATCGTCTACCGAAATGGAAAACGAATAAGTGGTGAAGTAACTATAACAAATCAAGAAGAATCGATGATAAAAGAAGAGTATCCTCTTTTTAAAAAAGTTGGTCATGAAGTTTTTGGCGGACTTGTTATGATGAATCTTGCAAAAAACCACATTCCTTATTTTTACAGTAAAAAAAATGCTTCTTCCCATCCATGGATTTTTGAATGTGCTGATATCAATAACGCGATGAGTGGTCGTATTATTATTACTGATATTCTTGGTGGAAGCCCAGCCTTTGAAGCACGAACGTTAAGTCCAGGTAGTATCATAAGAAAAATAAATGGAATCGACGTTCAGACGCTTGATGATGTAGAAGCTGCTATCAAACTTTCAAAAGGTAAAAAGTTTGTAACCATTGAAGAATACTACTCAGGCTTCTTAATTGCACTCTCTGTAGAAAAAATATGTGCAACAGAAGAAAAACTTGCAAAACAGTATGGATTTTCTGTCTCTTCTCTGATAGAGTATCTTTCATAAAGTATTACTGCTCACCTGTTGAGCTGTAGAACGTCAAGGAGAGAGAGGGGCGCATATGGTGTTCGTTCTAGGGTTATCTTTATGTAAAGCATTTGCTTTAGCATAAGGTGACACAAAGATTTTATCCTGGCCCCCTCTTTAATCGCATCTTGCCAAAATTGCCTCTTCTTCATTAATATGTTATTCTCCATGCATAGAATTTTACAAAAAAATAAGTACTGAAGGACATCATGCATCTTATCAAACAGCATATTAAAGCAGTCATTTTCGACATGGATGGTACCATTATTCAAACAGAGCCACTCTGGGATAGAATCACTTCTGATACGCTTCGCTTATGCAATATTTATGTTGAAAAACTAACCGATCGAGATAAAAGCTATCTCAACAGCCTTTCGGGTGCCGGATTCAGAGAAGCTTTGCAGATGCTTAAACAGTACTTTAAACTTTCTATCTCACTTGATGAATTCGTTCATCAAACAAAAGAGATCTCATCTCAAACATTTAATGCTCCGATACAGTTTATTAATGGATTTGAAAATTTTCATACGCTTTTACAAGAGCACAAAGTTCCATCTGGTATCGCAACAAATGCTCATCGAGAAAATCTTGATTTTTTGTCTGAAAAATTAAATTTCAACAAGTTTTTTGGCAAACATTTATATGCAAGTTCTGATGTTGGAAATAGGGCTAAACCAGATCCTGCTCTTTTTTTGCATACAGCTAAACAATTAGGTGTACAACCTCATGAGTGCGTTGTATTTGAAGACTCGCCATACGGATTTAAAGCAGCACAGGATGCTGGAATGCCATGTGTTGCCATTGCACATAGTCGCAACAGTAAATATCGTCATATGGCTCATGGAGTTATTCACTCATACGATGAAGCAATGAATATTTTGCATGATATTTGCAACAATAAAATAACAACTATCAATCAAAAATAAAGAACTGTTGCATCAACCTTCTTGTACTTCTGCTATTTTTCACTAAACTACTCTGTAATAATATCATTAATTCAGGTAAAAAGGAAAAATATGCAGTTACCTTTACAGAAAAAATCTTTATTACAAAAAATTATTCAAGTCGGCAGCTTTACATTATTAAGCCGATTTTTTGGCATTATTCGTGAAGGGCTACAAGCTCGATATCTTGGTGTTGGTGCCATGTCAGATGCATTTATCACCGCATTTAAGATACCTAATTTCTTCAGAAAAATATTTGCCGAGGGTGCCCTATCTGCCTCATTTATTCCAGAATTTGTAAAACTTATTCGTGACAATAAAAAAGATGCGGCCTGTCGTTTCTTAACTACCGCGTTTTTATTCTTTGAAGGGATCGTCCTCTTACTCACTTTTTTAGTTTTTTTCTTTACAACACCTCTCGTTAAATTAATAGCTCCTGGATTTTCTCCCGAACAAGTAATGCTCACTGCTCCATACTTGAAAATTGTTTTTCCTTTTCTCTTTTTTATCTCAAGTGCAGCACTTTTAGCTGGAGCGCTCCAATCAATAAATCACTTTATTATTCCGAGCGCAGCATCGGTTGTTTTAAACATTGTTTACGTAAGTTCACTTTTATTATGTCATAAGTACTCCCTTAATCCTGAGTATCTTTGTGTCGGTATTGTTCTCGGTGGATTTCTTAATTTTGTTATCCACATATGGATGTATTATCGTCTCGGTCTGTATTTTGCTTGGTTTAATAAAGAGTCATTTGAACACCTTAAGATAATGCTTCAACGATTTCTTCCTTTTTTATTAGGAGCAAGTATTATTGAAATAAATTTATTTATAGATACCTCTATTGGATCATATTTACCCAAAGGTGAAATCACGTTGCTTTATTACGCGATGCGATATGCACAAATCCCACTCGGCATATTTTCAATCGCTCTTTCAACTGTCTTACTTCCCTACTTTTCACGTATTGCGCTGTATGCTAAAAACCGATTTCATTTTTATCTTCTTGAAGTTTCAAAGCTCATTTCATGGGTAATTATTCCAATGATGCTTTTTTTAATGTTTACCTCACGACAAATATTTGCATTGATTATGCTTAAAGATAGAGGAACTGTTGAACAGATCACCAAAGCTGGTTACTTACTTGTTATTTTATCTTCAGGGCTTCTGATTTTCTCTCTTCATCGATCAGTTATTAATATTTTATATGCGCTCAAGGATGCATGGACACCAACATGGACAACCATCTTAGCAACCACCTGTAACTTCATTGGTAACATCATAGGATTCTGGTATGCAGGAGTTTATGGCATAGCCTGCTCAACAGTAATGAGTAGCACAATATCACTGATCGCCTGCCTATACGTACTCCATACCAAACATAAAATTTATTTTGCCTTTAAACATTACCTACAATTTTTATATGGACTATCTGCACAAGTAGCTCTTGGAGTCTTCTTATTTCTTACCTGCTTTTATGGAATACTTATGCTCTGTTCAAAAAGCTGGCTGCACCATGCAATACTGCATGGACAACTGTACTGGGTCGTAACTTGTCCTCTTTTTGGAATGATTATGGTTATGCTTTTTCTTCTTCGTAAAAAATTTGGAATAACATTATATTTTGTAGATTTTCATTGACCAGATATTCTTTTAATATAGCCTAGACAATATAAAGACATGGTTATAAAACCGTCTCAATAAAAAAGGAGTGTTATATGAAAATACGTGCTTTATTATTCATCGCTATACAAGCTATTACATATCAGAACACATATTCGTATGCCCCCAATCATTTTTTCAAACCATATGAAATCCCTACTTTTTTGTATGAAAAAAATAGACAAACAATGAATGCAGGATTCCTTGTTGAAGGTGGATCAAGTTGTATCGGTGGTGATCCGGAAGGACGTCATGTTGGAGTTCTTCAACGATATGAACGCGAACAATCAACCCTTGGACTACTCAAAACACGAACAACTATGGCAGATGAGGCGACTGCGCTTCTTAATACATTATTACCTGATACATTAACTGAAGATGATGGTGCTCTTATTTTTGATGGAACATATGATCAAGTCAATGTAACCACCTGGTTTTCATGGAAACTACCAATTGATAATACATACGGTTCATTTGCTCTTAATACTTATTTGCCCTTCACCTATCAAGCGATACATAACATCTCTTTTACAGACCAGACACCAAACACAGTTTCTAGTAGCAGTGAACGTGTCAAACAAAATATAACGAATGATGTCCCACTTTTTTTAGAAAAATATGGCTCAATAAATATAAATGATAAAAAATATGGCGGGCTTGGGGATATCACTTGCATGCTTCAATGGCATAGACATTTTCCTCAAATACGTGACCACCTCATCAATGTTTTTCTTCATGCTTCCTTGGGAACAACAATCCCAACAGGCATACGACGAGACTGCAACAATCCTTTCCATCTTGAAAATGGCAATAATGGCGCCTGGGGTGTTATTATTAAATCTGGTATTGATCTTGGCTCCACCCATGACTTTCATTGTGGGCTTGATGTTGATTTCTTAGGACTTTTCTTTACAACAAACAGTTTTAGACTCAAAACAGACCCTACACAGACATCTTTTTTTATTCCTGAAAAAGGGATTGCAACACTCGCTCAAGGAAACAGCTGGGATTTTGGTCTCTTTGGTAAGTGGGATCGAATTCTTAAAAGTGGATTTAATGCTGGATTAAGATACCAATTTATCACACACAACGAAGATGAATTGTATCCTCTTGAGAGTCAATTTGATTTTAATGTTGTAAATAGCAACTTGCAACTTGAGGAATGGAGCGCTCACTACATGATGTTCTCTGCTGGATATGACTCAGCTGTTTATAAAGATGCACGAGTAACCTGCAATGCATCACTTTTTTATAAAACGCCTATCATTTACAAAAAAAGTATTTTGATGCATAGCGTTGGTGGACAGATTCAGCTTCGCTTTTAAACACGAAAAATGAAATCTCCCTTTTTTATTAAAAAAAGCTCTTCTCGACCAATTTTTTCTTGATAAAATGCGTTCGATACAAGAGCTTTTTTTTCATCTTCATACTCTTTCAAAAGCTTACTTTTTTGAGAACATTCAACAGATAATTCATTATATTTATTTCTAAGATCTGATCGATACAATCGGTTAAATGTGTGAGAACCGAGAAGAAACTTCAACCCGTACACTGATAAAAAACAAAAAATAAATATGATCTTATTTTTATGTCGATAAAGATATAAAATATATTTCATTGCGGTTCAACTCTTTTCAATATCACGATGGTAAATAATTGATTTTACCTGTGAAAATTTATGTTTCGCGAGTCTTTCAACAAATGCAACTGAACGATGTCGACCACCCGTACAACCAATAGCAATTGTTGCTGAAAAACGACCTTCTTCATACGTTTTTTTCAAACTAAATTCTAAAAAAGTAATGAACTTATCCCAATATTCTTGAATTTCTCGATTATGAAAAAGATACTCATACACCTGAATATCTTTTCCGCTCATTGAGCGCAAGTCTGGAACAAAGTATGGATTAGGCAAAGAGCGCAAATCATATAAAGCATTACTTTCAAGAGGAGTTCCATGTTTAAAACCAAAAGAGACAAAATTAACCAACAGATCTGGAGCGATTGAAGCATTAAAGTATGAGCGTGCCCATTTGCGTAAATCATGAACATTCCAACTATCAGTATTCATGTGCAGATCAGCTTCTTGCAAAATAGGATCTAATAATTTCCGTTCATATGAAATAGCCTCAGACAAAGTTATATCCTGCTGAAGCGGATGCCTTCGTCGTGTCTCTTGATACCGCTTGAGCAATGTTTTATCGTGAGCATCTAGAAAGATAATGGTCACTTTCCAAGCCATTTTTTTGATCTGTTCAATTTCATATAAAAAAGTTGAAAAGAAATCTTTTCCTCGAATATCAATACCAAATGCAACTTTAGATAGATCATGCTCCATTGCGATGCACTCTATAAAATGACGAATCATAGGAACTGGTAAGTTATCAATGCAGTAATAATCGAGATCTTCTAAAACACGGACAACACCTGTTTTTCCTGCGCCTGACAAACCAGTTACAATAACCAATTCCTTACAAGGATCTATATTTTTATCCAACATATTCAAAGAAGATATTGAAGAAAACGATCTCATACCACTCCCTCCCTTCGTGCATACAAAATAACTGGTTTTGTACATCAATTTTTATTTTATTATACCACAGAGAAACAATTAATATACAATACATACAAAAGGAATCCTCAAAAATCATACATAGAAAGGACATTTTATGAACCAAAAAAAAATTATATTCTCTCTTTTAATTTTCACCTTGTCGCCTACATTATTTTTTGCAGAAGAAGAAAAAGATGCAACAAACAACATGGAAGATAAAAAATACTCTTGGATAAAAACAACTGCCGACATCATCAGTACCATTGAAGAAAGAGCATTTAGACAGACTGCTGATTTTGGCGAATGCATACAAAAAGCACTCAAGTCGTACCTTGCACACATCGATGCACACACATCGTTTTTCACTTCTGAGGGACATAAATCGATTAAAGAAATCGCGACTGGGAAATTTTCAGGCATTGGTGTGAGCATTACCGGTAAAGCACTCGAAGATGATTCACTTGTTCTCATTGATGTTATTGAAAGTGGACCAGCTCATCGTGCAGGTCTCATGAAAGGTGATAAGATTTTTGAAGTCGATGGAACAAAACTACAAGGACTTTCATCAGATGAAGCGATTAATTTGATTAAAGGAAAACAAGGAACAACGGTAAAAATAAAAATTATCCGTGGCAAAAAACCACTCGAATTCAAAGTCAAACGAGACACAATTAAAGATGAAGCTGGCTCATGGTACCACTTTAAAGATTACGATATCTACTATTGTGCCCTTAAGATTTTTAATGAATCAGCAGCTGAACAGATGAAAAAAATGCTTATAAAAATAAAAAAGCAAAAATGTCGTGGACTGATCATTGACGTAAGAAATAATCCTGGTGGCCTTCTCGACTCTGCTATTGACATGGCTTCATTATTCATTCCTCAAGGCTCTATTGTCACAACAACAAAAAATAATAAAAATATAATTATGAATACGTATAAAACTACAAGTGATCCTATTATCAGCAAGAACATTCCTATTTTTATTATCACTAATAACTTTAGTGCATCAGCTTCAGAAATATTAGCAGGCTGCTTAAAACATTACGCAAACAATGACGAAAATGGTCATTTACAAGTATTTCTTGTTGGAAATACAACATACGGAAAAGGATCTGTTCAAGAAGTAATTCCTGTTGGACAAGGGTGTGCAATGAAATTAACAACAATGCTTTACTACTTGCCTGACAACACGTCTATTCAAGCAACAGGCATTGAGCCAGACTTTCTTATACAACCAAAAACAACGCCTGAAAAAGAATTGAAATGGATCGAAGAAGTATACGGTCGAGAAACCTCATTAAAAAATCATATCACTGCTCTTGATATTAAAAAAATGGAAGGTGAAGATGTATCTCAAGAAGAAGAGAAAAAATATCAAGAAAAATTGAAAAAAAAGAAACAACAAAGCCTTGAGAATAATGATGAAAACGACATCACCCATCTTACTTCAGAACAAATAGAAGAAAGACATAAACAAGAATTACAGAAAAGTGTTCAGATACAAGCCTGTATTAATATGATTAACATTGTTTCTCTCGCTAAAAAGGCCTTACCAAAAGCTGTTGAAAATCGAAAGAAAACATTAACTTTTCTTAAAAAACATTTTATTACCGACGATCCAGTCAGCATTGAATCTATAAAATAAAACGTAAGCAAATGCTTTGGGAAAAAGAATTAAAAAAAAAATTGATTTTTTTCCCAAAGCATCTATAATTTTTATGTAATAAAGATTTAGTGGTGGGCGTAGCTCAGTCGGCAGAGCACCAGGTTGTGGTCCTGGATGTCGCGGGTTCGATCCCCGTCGCTCACCCCATTAAATCAACTGAGTTACACAAAAAGAATTTGAAATTAATAGATTTACGTCGGGGTGTAGCGCAGTTGGTAGCGCACTCGCTTTGGGAGCGAGGGGTCGTCAGTTCGAATCTGACCACCCCGACCATTTTTTTT
>JAESUJ010000098.1 GCA_016763165.1 Candidatus Babeliales bacterium | reverse complement strand
TTTCTGTTTGTAGTAACAGCTTCCTGCCATAAAATTAAAAAAGTATGAATCGTTGTATGTTAATACACGTTCAAGTAGCGTCAATGCATTGGGAATATCATTTTTAAAAAAATATGCAGCAGCAAGATGTCGCTCTGTATCGATATGTCCTGATTTAGTTTTCATCTGAGAAAATGCATGTTCAGTCCCTTCTTTGTACCCTAACTTTGCATAGGCTAAAGCTAAAACATTCCATGCAACTTTATAATATGGATCCAACTGAATTGCAGGAAGTACCGTCGTTAATGCTTTCTCTGCTTGACCAGATTTACAATACAGATTAGCTAAATTTGCAAACGCTTCTTTATGAGGCTCATGTTTAAAAGAGACCGCTTTTTGAAAGTACTCCATCGCTTTTTCTTCGCTCCCTTCATTTGAAGCACAAATGCCCAAATTTATCCATGGCTCCGCATATGTCAGATCTGCTTTGCATGATGCATGCAACATTTCAAGCGCTTTGTCATTCTGCTTTACTGAGTGCAATGCAGCAGCATAGTTGTTATAAACTCGAGCTGTTTTATGCTCTTGATTTTCAACCACATGAGTCCAAAAACTATAATCATTTGCCCAGACTTGATTGCACTGCTCAGAACTGTACGACATGATACCAATCAAAAATAGAGCACATATTCCACCAAGCTGTTTTTCATACCCTTTGGCAAAGGTTACCAAATATTCAAATCCTCTCACAAGCAGATACGCGAGCAGAAGCATCATACCAAAAGAACTCATATATGTTTTATAATCACAAACAAGCTCAGCTGTTGGAATAATACTTGTTCGCGGCAATAATCCCATAAAAAACCATGTAGTTGCCCAAACAATAATATCTGTTTTATCACGAAAAAAACGAACCAACATATATGCCCAGAACAGAAGCAAGGCTCCCAGATTCATCCCGACAGAGAGTTCAAACCATGAACTTGGAAGCTTCCATCCATAATCAAAGGTGAGTCCTGTTGGAATAAAAAATATTTTAATGTAATGAACCATGATGCGAAACTGGCCGGATAAAAAATGCCATGAAGTTATTTTTTGATCCAAACCACTTGTTAAAATATTGCCACGATTATTATCAAGAGCAATATCAAGACTCATCACCTGCTTGACCGAAAATGGACAAGAAAACATCATAAAAGTTCCATACAAAATAAGAAAAATGGGCAAGTACGTTAACATCGTTTGCGACCACTTTTTAAGGTCACCCTGTGCAAAAAATGTATACTCGGTCATTCCAATCAAAAACGGAATCACTATCATTATTTCTTTACTGCCAGCAGCTATGAAGCAGATAAAAGCAGCTAGTCCATACCATCCACTCCATGAAAGCCAATTGGATGATTGTTTGAGCTGTTGTAAAACAAGAATGAGACCAAGTGTGCAAAAAAGCACAAGTCCTTCAAGACGCATCTGACTGATATAAATTGCTGTCTGCGTCTGCACTGGGTGCAGTAAAAATAAGAGCGCGACGACAGATGCTAAAAGATTTCGACGTGGGTAAACCCACTCATTATCTTTAAGTTGTGACAAAAGTAGCTTTGCCGTATAAACAACAAGAATACCAAGTCCACCATGCATCAACAGATTAATAATACGAAAATAGAAAACATTCATACCAAATAATTTGACAGTCAAATTATTAATAATCATGCTCACCCATCGTGAGTTTGCTGCAAAAAGTATACTGAGATCACCATGATTAACTAAAACATTGCCAGTAATTGTCGGTGCATCATCAAAAATAAATGGATACCAGAGCGACTTGAAATAAACAGAAACAAATGCTACGAGACCAACAACAAGACCGGCTAAAGCGAGCCTCTGTTGCTGCTGTTCATTTTCTAAATATTGCAGCCAAGAGCTGCTCCGTTCTTTACTTTCTTTTCTCATTAAACTCTCTCCTTTTTTATTAAAAAAGTTTATGCAGCAGATTGAGCTTGCGCTTCTTGCTGACGAGATGCAAGCAATCTTTGGAACTCTTCACCAGTCAAGGTCACACTGCCTGTTCCTGTTGACAACTGCTCTTGCACCGTAATCCGACGCTGCTCATTGTGCACTATTTTTTTGAACTCTTCTGTTTCATATGTGCTAGCAATGCTTGTTAAAAACTCTTGTGCTTTCTTATAATCTTTCTGCATTTCATATGCATGTGAAATTCGAACATACGCATGTGCAAACTCAGGGCCTACTTCATCAACTTGTTGAAATAATGGAATCGCTGCTTGGTACTCCTTCATTGCTAACTTTGTCTCTGCAAGATTATAGACAAATCGTGGATCTTGTGGTGCTGATTTATGTAACTGAAGATAGACGGATGAAGCTTGTTGAAAGTCCTCTGCCATGAAATATGCATTTGCTAAATTAAACATAACCTGTGGTCCACTTGCACCTTTTTTTGTCGCTTTTTCAAATGCATCAGCTGCTTCTTTATATTTTTTACCTGCATGCTAATTTGACCAAGAACATGGTACCCTTCACTTGTATCTAAATCACCCTTGGTTGCATTGTCAAAATAAGCCCATGCTTCTTCAGGTTTGTTCTGTTCCAAATGCATACGACCTAAGTTGAACCATGCTTTGCCATAATGTCCACGCAATGCGATCGCATGATGTAACATTTTTCCTGCTTGTTCAAACTCTTTTTTCTTGATGTATAACGTTCCTAAATTATTGTACGCTTCAGCATAATTTGGAAAGATTCGAATAGCTTCTTGTAAAGCTGAAATTGCTTTGTCATCATCATCTTTAACTGAATATGCAACAGCTATGTTACTCCATGGATCTGAATAGACAGCATCCAATCTAATTGCTTGTAAATAGCATGGGATCGCTTCATCAAATCGACCATCTTCAGACAATGCAACACCCAAATTATTATGAGCTCGTGCCTTTTTTGGAGCTTTCACAACAATATCCTGCCAAAATTCAATCGCTGATTTCCAAACAAGATTTCTTTCCATGCTTGACCAGCCCAATGTTAAGGCACAAAAAGAAATAAATACCATCTGACCGGCATGATTTTCTAAAGAAAACAGTTTTTTATTTTCAAAAAACTTCTGGAAAGCGCTGTCTGCCAACCAAATAATACCAACACTTAACAAAAACAACCAACCAACGGATGCCAAATATGTTTTATAATCACAAATCAATTCAGGGGATGGAATCAACGTTGAACGCGGTGCTATTGCAATAAAAAACCAGAGCAAACCAAACGAGACTGCTGGAAGTTTTTTTTCCTTTAAAAGATATCCAATCATGCCACCAATAGATGATAAAAAAAGAAATGGTAAAAATGAATCCGGAGCAAAGAAACTGGATGATAATTTCCAGTCATACTCAACACTCATGCCAAACGGCCAGATAAAAACCCATAAATAATGTAAAATAACTTTAAATTCTGAAATCAAATAATGAAATGGCTTGATCATATCCATCGCATTGTCAGTCAAAATATTTCCACGATTATTTGGCATGGTCACTTTTAAACCCAAAACATCAAAGAAAAACTTAGGCTTCAAATAATAAAGCAATGACAAAATAATCACTGCTGTAAACAGAACATGGAACCAGATGCGTTGCTTAAATAAACTCCACTCCATCTTGGATAAAAAGAACCAATCGACGGCCATAATTAAAAATGGTGCAACAATAACAATCTCTTTTGTTCCACATGAAATGAATCCTAATAAAATAGCGAGCGCTAATAAAAATCCTCGTGCTGCCATTGATCGTACTGAATATGCGGCTAAAAAAAGGTTTGCTATCATCATCACAAACAACGTTGCGAGTCCTTCAAGTCGTGCTTGAATAACATATGAAACTGTCTGTGTTTGGACTGGATGCAATAAAAACAGAACCATCGTTAACTGCGCTATCCATGTAGCTCTTTTTTGCAACAAGGAATTCTCTTCTGATTTTTTGCAAATCGCATAAATAAACATAAAAACTAAAAATCCTGTAATTATATGTATGCTTACATTGCAAACACGATAATACCATGGATTAAACCCACCAACTTGATAGTTTAATTTATTGAGCCACTCTCCCAACCAGCGAGAGTTGCACATAATCTGTTTGTATGGGTCAAAAAAACGAATATCAAATTTTTTAGTTATATTTGCCAAATCATCAAATTGAAATGGATAGACTAACGATGGATGATAAAAAACGATGGTTAAAATAGTTATGAATGCTGGGACAAGAGTAAGATGGATCCACCCGATGTATTTTGATATAAAACCATCAAGCCCAGTTGCTTTTTTATTTTTCATTACAAAAAACTCCTTTTCATTTTTTTTATAAAAGATTATCTACTTATAATTTTCTCAGGTCCTCTTTGTATGCAGTAAAAAACAGGTCAGACTTTAAAACATCTGTTCTAATTATCTTCAAGCGCCTGAACAATCCGATTGCCTTTTTAACAATTGGCTTTATCAGTCGAGGAAAAAACTCAGCAAATACAGCCGGGCTCACGCCTCCTTCAAGCCATGTCTCTGTATTAATAAAGCCATGCTTTGTTACTGTTTTGATCAATGTTTTGGGAACATAGTACCGCTTATGCGTCACATCTGATCGATGATAAAAAGTTAAATTATATGCTGGCAAAAAATGATCTTCATCATGAGGAACAGATCCAAGAATAATTCCACCAGGTTTTAAAACTCGAAACAGCTCATCCAATAAATTATCAACTGAATCTATGTGCTCTAAAATATCGAATGCTATGATAGTTTCAAATGATTGATCCTCAAAAGGAAGCTTTTTTTCGATATCTAAACATTGGAACAAAACACCATCTGGAACATCAGACGATGCATGATCTACAGCTGTAATTTTAATATCAGGATGCATCAGCTTTATCCACTTGCTGTACTGGCAATTTCCAGCACCCAGATCAAGAACTGATGGAGCTTTTACAAATTTAGTTAAATATTGAATTTTAACATCGGAAACACCACTATGTAATGTTGTCATCTATTCACCAACTCCTTTTTTTGAAACTTTTGCTGCAAAAGCAAGTCTAAAGAATATTCTTGTGCTTTTGCATGCGCATTGCAAGCGATTTTTAGCCGCTCCTCCTCATGCGATATATAATATTCTATTTTTTCAATTAATTCACCTATTGTTGAAAAACAGACAATCTCTTTGTTCTCTTCAAAGAGAGTCACTGCATGTTCATACGATCTTTCCGCAAGTAAAAAATTTCCTGTAGCTGGAACTTCTATGCTCCGCATGTTATGAGAATCAAAGTTTTGAGGTCGTAAAAAATTAAGCACAATTTTTGATGCAGAAAAAAAATCAACCATCTGGGCAACTGGTAACGCATCGCCATGAATATACGATGTCAATCGATATTCCTTATGCTGTCGTTCTTTCCAGCCTGTTCCAAAAATAACTAACGAAATGTCCGGTTTTTTTTCAACTAACAAGGTGAGCCAGTGCTCACGCTCTTTCGACCATGTTCCAACAAATAAAAGATCGTTTTTATACAATTGAAGTTTATTAGTTGAAGCTTTTTTAAAAAAAATATCCGAATCAAAACCAAATGGAAAATATTCAACATCTGGTGCCCCAGCATGAAATAACAGCTCAACTAAACGCTGAGACCAACAAAGATATAGATCAACCGATGGCAAAACTTTCAACATCTGACTATTGGAGTTTCCGTTCCAAAAAATAAACGGGCTGTCTGGATAGAACCAGATAATCTTCACTCCATACATTCTTTTCAGCCATGCAACTGTTTTTGCAAATAATGGCTCACCTTTTAAAACAAATAAAATATCTGGTCTCTGCCAGAAACAGACAAAAAGTAGCTGAATATTGATGCAAAGTTGCCAAAAAAATGCATACAATCGACTCAATATATTTGTTTTGAATGATGGATAGTAAGCAAAAATCTCAACCACATACCCAAGTCGTCTAAAACTATTTACAAAAGAATCTGCATAGCAATAAACATGAGGGTTTCTAGAAAATTGACCGACCAATAACATTTTTTTATTGCTCTGCATACCACTCTTTCGCATTTTTTATCATGTACCAATAGTCACGCGTTGCACCATAAAAAGTTGCTTTTGTACAAGAAAGTTTTTTCAAAACATGATACCACAAATAAATTGTTGCGATTGCCATCGATACCGACATCGTGATAGCGCTTCCCAATGCTTGATATCGTGGAATAAGCATAAAACCAAATACTACAATTACTGATGCCTGGATCGCTTGACTTTGCGTTAGAAGCCATGGGTTTCTAAATCCATACGTCAACACATTCGGCACGTCATCAAAAAATGAACGGAACAGACCATACACAGCCATCACATTGTAGACTGGTACGAGAAGCAACCATTGCGAGCCTAACCCTTTTGGAATCCACCACCAGCTGGTAAGCACTAAACCTATTTGTAATGGAATAAGTAAAAAGATTTTAAATAACTGCATCTTAATAAAAATGTTTCTTATTGCTGGGACATCATTTTGATATTTTGTGTACAAAGGAATAGTTGATCGAGAACATATGGCAGTAAAAATAAGAGGGAATGTCGCCAAATTAAAAGCTTTTGCATACAGGCCAGCATCATGAATATTCACATACCATGCAACAAACCATCCCATAAAATCATAAATGATTAACGAGACAAGCGACCCAAGATATGTTGCTAAGCCAAATGTAATCAAAAACCTTTTCACTACCCATAACGACCCGCGAATTGAGTATCTCCATGAGCTTACATAAAAATAACCTACGCATAAAATGACTTTTTCGGTCAGTCGCTGCATAGCTAAACTCATAGCTCCCCAACCTTTGTAGGCGCATGTAAGGGCGACTCCATAGCTTAAAACTGTTGCTGCTGTTTCCAATAAAGCGCAAGAACTTAATTGATAGTTTCGCTCTAAAATTGTTTTTGGCGTTAAACTTATTTTTTCAAAAAAGTAACTAATTGCTAAAACAAACAGAACAGAAAAATACTCCTGAAATGAAAATTTTATTCCTAATAACTTTAAACAAATAAACGTAAAAACGGGGATCAATCCTGTCACTGTTCGTATCATGCAGTGCGTTGCAGCCGCTGTATCAAGATCAATCTCTGTGTGAACCATAAACCCTTGATCCCAGCCAAATTCAGAAATCCAATTGAATGATGTTAAATAAAATAAAAATGCTGCAATAATCCCAAACGCTGATGGATCGAGCAGGCGAGTAAGAGCAATGCCTCCTGCTATACTTACAAAAAGTCCCGAATACTGGCTTGTGAATAAATAGATAAACTGTTTAATAACTAAACGCTTTTCCATCTCTCTTTTCTACTTTCATTTTCATAAAAAGATTGATTTAAAATCTCTTCATACTTTTTTGTAACTGCATCACCATACAAATCCCACGTATACTTTTTTGCTTGAATGGCACCCTTTTGTCCCATCTCAAATAGCTCATCCTGATTCTCAAAGCCCCATGCTATTTTTTCTGCTAACAGGTTGCTATTGGATGAGTCAATGATAAATCCCTGTTGAGCATCAATTATAATATCTTCTGCTCCGGTTCTATTTGTTGCAAGCAGTGGCAAACCTGATGCCATCGCTTCAATTAAGACCATTGCCAATCCCTCTTGCAATGAAGGCAACACAAACAATGACGCCTGTTGATAGAGACTTGCTAACTTTTCATGAGCAACCCCTCCATGCCAAATGATCGTTTCATTTTTTTTTCTTTGCTTAAGATACTCTTTCATCTGTTCATCAAGAGGACCAACGATATGCAGTTCGGCATCTTTTTTTTTTGAAATCAAGTTGATCCCATGCTTCAAGCAAGTAATGCATTCCCTTGGCAAGCCCGACACGACCAACAAATAAAAGACGATATTTTTCCGGTTTGATTTTTCTGCACTGAAATTGCTGAAGATCTGTTCCATATGGAGTGACTATCACTTTTTCAGAAGGAATTCCATGTTTAATAAAACTATCGAATACATGACTTGATGGAACCATAATCCGATCAACTTCCTCATATTCCTTCAACATTTTATCAATGTTTTTTTGATCAATAACTGGTGCATAAAAACCATGCTTGGCAGACTCTTGCTCAACAATATTCTGATTTTCCAAAATATGCATCGAACCTACTTCCAGAATGACACGAGCTCCTTTTTCACGAGCAACAGGAATACTTGATGAAATATAATGTGCCCATCCGACAAGAAGATCGAATGGTTCTTCATCTATTAACTTTTTTGAAAACCATTGATCAAATCGATTGTCATGTAAAACATACCACTGAGCAAGAGGAATAATTTTTTGCATACGAAACTTTTCATACGCCCATCCAACCGATTGATAAAATTGACTGCTCACTATTTTTTCTTTAAAAAAAGATCTTTCATCAAAGTTACATGGCCATGAATAGAGTCGATGCAGTATTTTTTTTTTCATAAGTTGACGAGCAAGATGTATTGAATGGAATCGTCCA
>JAESUJ010000097.1 GCA_016763165.1 Candidatus Babeliales bacterium | reverse complement strand
CAAATCATTGGATGGATCATCAAAAAACATTGAAGAAATGAATCTTATTTATTTAGATATTATAATTCCTGACGTATCAAAATTTCCAAAGCTTAAAACACTCTATATTTCTGAGTGTTTGAACATCAACAAATTAAGGAAATCATCAACAAGCATTGAGTCTTTTTCTATTCTTAAATCAACTATTGAAACTCTTGATCTATCAGGGTTTTCTGCACTCAAAACGCTACTTCTTACAGATTGTCATTCTCTTAACTCAATTATTATTCCAGAATCATTTCCTGATGAACAACGAAAGCAATTGGAAAACGAATATCCAGGAATTGTAAAATTTAAAAAAGAATATCTAGATGAACTACAAAAAAAATTAGAGCAAGAGTATCAATTTAGCTTTCCAGGTAATAAAATAGAAAAATGGTACGACGAAGATAATCCAAAATAATATTAACTATATTGCATGTGAAATTAAGAATAAATAGATAGAGACTCAATATTTTTTTACTTAAATACTGACCCTACAAAGTTTAAAAAAGCATTACATGTTTACAAAAATCAAACAAATTTAAAATAAATAAGAAGAAGAGGCTCAGTTTTGAAACTGAGCCTCTTCTTCTTTATTCTATAAAAGACGTATATTTAATATTTTTACAATATTTTCTTTTCAGACTTTTTTCCGTCCAAATCTTTCTGAAGCATTGCAATCGTTGATTCAACTTCTTGATATCGAGAAGTACCATAAACAAGACCTATGAACTCATTTGAAAGTTTTTCTATCTTACCTTCAAGCGTATGAATCTGTGACTCTAGTTTTGATATCTCTTTTTTCTTCTGCTTATCAGATTTACCAGATTTTTTTTCTTTTTTATTTGATTTTTTAGGCTTCTCTTCTTCAGTTATATTATTTCCCAATAAAGCTTGCCGTTCAGCTTCCTGCTTTTTTTTGAAAAACAGATATGATTCATAATCACCTTGGTAACTATGCATGCCATCAGGAGTTAATTCAATAACGCGAGTTGCCAAATGCTGCACAAAATCGTGATCGTGCGATACGAAAAGAATAGTTCCTTCATACTTTTTAAGTGCTTGGAGCAAAATATCTTTAGCATACAAGTCAAGGTGATTGGTTGATTCATCAAGAAGCAAAAAATTAGCATTTTGCATCAATACTTTTATCATTGCAACTCGGTTGCGCTCTCCACCACTCAACACACCACACTTTTTTTTAATCTCATCACCCGAAAACAAAAACGAACCTAAAAAGGATCTTAATGTTGCTTCTGATGCTGCAGGAACCGCATCGCCTACTTCGTTATAAACTGTTTTTTGAAGATCAAGTACACTCACCTGTTCTTGTTCGAACACGGCAATTTCAACATTATGACCGAATGAAACCATATCAGTCTCTTCTGGATATGCAGATGCTACCAAATTAAAGAATGTAGTTTTACCAACACCATTGGCAGCTACAATTGCAACTTTTTCGCCCCGCTTAACTTCACATGATGCATTTTTAAAAATAAGTTTTTCATCAAACGACTTTGTTGCTTCTTTAACATCTAAAACAATAATTCCGCTTCGTTTTACAGGAGGAAAGTTCAATTTAATTTTTGGTAAAGGTGGAGCAACCTCAATAATTTCCATCTTGTCTAACTGCTTCATCATGCTCTGAGCCATGCTTGATTTACTTGCTGATGCTTTAAAACGGTTAATAGTCGCTTTCTTCTGTTCAATCTCTTTCTGTTGACGATTGTATGCAGACAATGTAACAGCTTGTCGTTCTTCTTTAAGAGCAAGGTATTTAGAAAAGTTACCCTGATACCAAGTTCCTTTACCACGTTCAAGTTCAAAAATAGCATTACATGCATGTTCTAAAAAATACCGATCGTGAGTCACTAATAAAAATCCAGAATCTGTTTGAGATAAAAAATCAGAAAACCATTCTTTAGCAACAATATCCAAGTGATTGGTCGGTTCATCAAAAAGATAAAAATCTGCTTTTTGTAAAAGTAACTTTGCAAGAACTATCCGCATCTTCCAGCCAACACTCAACTCATTAACTTGAGAGGCTAATCTTTCATCTGTAAATCCAAGCCCCTTCAAAATCATGAGCGCTTCTCTTTCAGCATTATGCTTATCAAATCGAGCAACTAATGCTAAAACTTCTTCATACCGCTCAAGAAGCTTTTCGATATCATCAGCACCTTCAGTAAGCTGCTGCTCTATATCTTTTTGTTCTTTTTCAGCAAAAATAAATTCTTGAAAAACCATCATTGTTTCTTCAAGAACCGAACGATCCGACAAAAGTACAACCTCTTGAGGCATGTACGCCATTTTTTTGCCTCGTTCAATACTTACTACACCACTATCAAGCTCTTGTTCTCCTGAAATTATCTTCAAAAGTGTCGACTTGCCAGCACCATTGCGCCCAACAAGGCCAACACGCTGAGATCCTATAGAACATGAAACTTTATCAAAAACTTGCTGGCTACCAAAAGCGAGCGACAGATTATTCAACGAAATCATACAAAAACCATCTTTTTAAAAAAACATTTACTAATAACTCATTATTATTCCGTATTGTAACAAAAGATCCCAACTTTAACAGTAAAAAAAATAAAACGATGCTTTTTGAGTTTTTTTCAATTGATTTGTCAAAAAAAAAAATGTTCGCTACACTTCCCCTGTAGTTGTTATAAACGTTACAAATTTTTTAGTTCAACAAAGGAATAGTTGCTATGTCTAGCTTTAATCGCATTATTTTAATGGGAAATCTCACTCGTGATCCAGAACTCAAACAACTTGACTCCGGTCAGTCAGTTTGTCGTCTTGGCCTTGCTGTAAATCGCCAATACAAGAACAACCAAGGAGCAATGGTACAAGAAGTTTGCTATGTTGATATTGATTTCTGGGGTGCTCAAGCAGAATCAAGCAATAAATATCTCGAGAAAGGACGCCTTGTATTAATTGAAGGACGCCTTAAACTTGATACATGGGAAACTGATGGTCAAAAACGAAGCAAGCATTCCATTGCGGGCGAAAGAATTACTTTCATGCCTACAAGTGGAAACAGTCAAACTTCAGACTTTGACAACAAAAACAATTTTGGAACCGCTTCAGTTGATCAGTCTATGACTGCAAAAACTCAAAGAAGTGCCCCTAAAATTCCTCGCAGTAAAAAAACAACAATTAATGTGGAAACATCTGGAGAAGTAGACCTTCCTGATGTTCAACCATTTGAAGATGATTTGCCATTTTAATTGTTTATAATTGATTGCTCGACAAAAAAAGAGATTTTGCTATAATTTTTAATGAATTTTAGCTAATTTTAGAAAATGGTATCAAAAGTTTAATTTACTGCTAGACTATTTTCAAATAGATTTTAAAAAACTTCGTGGAAGGTTATTATTATTATGAACAGACCAACGTTTCCTATCTTTGATACGTATGCAATTTTTGTCACTGGTGGCAAACAGTATCAAGGTATTCCAGGCAAAACTGTTGCGGTAGAACTACTTGAAGGTGAAGCTGGCGATGCAGTTATCATTCAAGAAGTATTGCTCCGTAAAACAGATGAAGAAGGCATTCAAATCGGTACACCTTATGTTGCTGGTGCTCAAATTGTTACAAGCATCATTAAACATACCAAAGGTGAAAAACTGATCGCTTATAAATTTAAGCGACGTAAAAAATCCCATGTAAAAAAAGGTCATCGTCAACCGATTACCGTTTTACGTATCGAAGCAATTTAGTTGTACTGACTTAATTGTAAGAATTTAAAAAAGCGGGGATATCCTCGCTTTTTTTATATTTAACATGTTTTTTTGTTATAAAAGAGAGTTTCTACATAGAAGATCAGGACAAAACAACTATCTTATAATATTCTTAGATATATAAATCTTATAAGATAAACCATTATTGAGGAATAAAGAATGAACAAATTATTAATAATTTTTACTACTGCCTTCTTTGCAATATCAGCGCCTGCATACGCTGCTAGCATAGAAATAAAAGCAGGAACTAATAGTACATCTGTTGATGAATCTATTGCAAATGAACAGATAGAAGAAGAAAAACCTGTTACTCTTGAGATTCTCAAAAAATCAATTGATGAATTAAAAAATGCTCGCAAAGGATCAAGGGATTATGCAGACTCCCTATATTACACTGTAGATATAATAAAAAGAGCTGCTATGTTAGGAGGAGCTGTATACTTATATCAATTAAAAGAAGGATATAATTATATTCCATTTTTTCTAGCATGGGGAGCAATCTTGCCAATGGATGTAATAAACAATATAACAAAGTAAGACAGTCTCTCATTTTCGTACATAAACTAATTGAAGAAAAACCAAATCCTTGAACAATAAATTTCTTTGAACGATCTGCTCTATTTCTGAGGTCTTTTTTAGAATTTTCACTGATATATATGATTTTCAATACAAAACAATGATTTAATCATACCCCATTTGATAAGTACATTTTTTTGTTATATCTTTATTATAGTATTTATTTCTATTAAAAATATAACCACAGAGAAAATCATGAATAAAAATTACTTATTAATAATCATATATATCTGTACATCAAGTGCTCTTTTTAGTTTTGGCAGTAATCGATATAACGGAACCCAAACACAAAGAGTTGAGCATGTCACCGTAGATCCAACAAGAGAATTACGCCAAGGCATTCAAAATGCTCTCAATTGGAAAAATGCAAATCGTCTTTATTCACTTTTACTACAAGCACAAACTGAAGACTTTTTCAAACAAATTCTTTCTATACAAGATTCCTATGGCAACGGAAAAACAATGCTCTCACTTGCCATAGAAGCAGATCATACGCCTCTCTTTAATATGCTTATCAGCAATAACGTACCAACAAATGTTCATGATGCTTCTGGGAATACACTGTTGCATAATGCTTTTGAATACAACAGAACAGCTATGGCTATTCAACTTTTAGATAAAAACAGACAACAGATAAATAGCAAAAATAATGATCTCCAAACGCCTTTGCACTTTGCTGCAAAATATGCCAATAAAAATCTTCTATCCCGCCTCCTATCGCTACAAACAGAAATCAACGCTGTAGATAACCAAGGCAATACACCTCTTTTTTATGCAATAAAACATAACAACCTTGAAGCGTTTGAAACACTTTCAGAATCGCATGCGAATCTGTTTATCAAAAATTTCAACAATCAAACAGTCTTGCACTACGCTGCTTACTATGGAACTGTTCAAATATTAGAGCAAGTGATTAAGAAAGGACTCTCAATGCATGATATCGACAAAGAAGGCAATCAACCGCTTCATTTGGCATGTTCTGGCAAACAAGAAAAAAACATATTCTTTTTGACCAAACGAGGATCTGCAATAAATCATAAAAACAAGTTCGATCAACTCCCTCTTCATCTCGCTATAAAAAATAGAAATGATCAGAATGCTATTCTTTTTTTCATAGAAAATGGATCATTGCAAGATGCTGACATAGAAGGGAACTCTCCTTTACACTACGCTGCTATACAAAATAATACTCAAACAATACTCGATTTAATTAATGCTGAAGCAAGCCTCAACAAACAGAATAAACATGGTTTTTCTGCTTTGCACATTGCAGCTGACAATAACTATCAAACACTTTTTGACCTACTTATTAAACATGATATAGATCAAAACTTAATATCGATTTACGCAGAAACCGCGAAAGATATTCTTAACAGAAAATGGCATGACAATGCAATGAAAATATTGGCTAAAAGTATAATCGTAGGAATAACTTGTTCAGTAATCGCCGGAGCAATCAGCGGTTATATTGCTGGGTCTTTTATTGAGGTTTAAAAAATCAAGTGTATTATATTTACTTTTGGCTTATCACCAAACTAATTATCGCTCTTCCTAATTTTTTAGCTCAAGATGGTGAACTTAAGCTCGTTTCAAAAGCATCAAGCAACCTCTCACTACGTAATGTAACCCTGAGCCAACATTGAACAATGCGCAAATAATCCAGAATGGCGTTCCAAACTGGATAACATGCCATGAAAGCAAATACTGAAAACATAATACAGTGATACCAAGCATCAACAATGCTGTGCTCGCTTTGCCCCAAAAACTAGGGGCCAAAGAGACACGGAATCCATTTTTCAAAATAAAAAAACCTGCTCCAATTAAACAAAAATCTCGAATTACTACCAATAGTACAAACCATGTTGGTATTAAAAACAGAGGAAATGGTGTTAAAATAAGAGCTAAGCAGAGACCAGATAAAAATATTTTATCTGCAATCGGATCAAATATTAGACCAAACTCGGACTCATCTTGAAAGTATCGAGCAGCAAGACCATCCAATAGATCACTCAATCCACCCATTACCATAAAAACAAATGCTTTATAATAGTTTCCAGCAAGAATTTCATACATCAAAAATGGAGTCACCACGATACGAAATAGAGTCAAAACATTTGCAATAGTCAGAAAAGAGACAGCTTTAAACATAAGAAACTTTCTTATTTTAACATACCAATAGGATTTATTTTTAAGTTTATCCAACCTATTAAGTATTGCAACTCTCTATTAAAAAAATATGAATAAGTCTACTACTTTCTCTAATTTCTGATCATGTCACCTCAACAAAATAAGAGCGACTGTCCCATTCTTATTTAAAAAACTTCTTACTATTTTCACTGATAAATCATCTAGCACTTCATTGAAAATAACTCTACCATACTTTATTATATAAAATTTCAAAGCCGGTAACAGCTGATTTTCTTGAAGATCTGAAAAGGAAGTATCATGCAATAGACAATTTTCTACTGACTTCAATACTGTCGGCTTATGCTCATACATCATCTGTTTAACCATGCGAATAGAATCCGAATTTGAAGATTGTAAATATTTAACATGGCCCTGTAAGCAATCAAATTTGTTCCAGAGTAAAGTATAGATATAGATATCTTTTTCATCTTTAAGGGCAATGTACGTAGCAACAAGTAAAATCCAAACTCTCTTTTTTTCAGTAAAATTCGCCAAAATAGCTGGTTCTAAAAGCTGTAATAGATCTCTTTCCAATTTTTCACAAAAAACAGATAAAACCTTAATCGGCAAACCCTCTACTGTTTCTTGCAAAACTAAATAACTTATACTTTTTTTGTATGGGAACAGAACTTTTCTGATACAAGTTGCTTTTGGAACTATATCATCAAACAGATAGTCATTTACTTGATCAAAAAAACTAAATGGGTATTGAGATATTTTTTCTTTCAGCATAGACATTAAATATTCTCGAGGAATTCTCTCAGCATTTTCTAGCCAGAAAGCATGCTCTTTGAGCTGGCTATGATCTTGCCAATACGTATAATATCTAGATGCATCACCCCCTCTTTCAAGAGTTATATATGTTAAAACAAGCAGAAGCCACTCTTGTTTTTGAGAGGTAGGATTTTCTAAAAAATGTAACGTACCAAATAACTCTACTGATAGTTCTTGTGCAATATTATTCTGCAAAGAATCCAATGTAGAAATTTGTCTTTCACTATAAAAAGCAGCCTCTGTAGATGAAACAGAACAGAACAATGTAATATAAAATATAAAAATTGTAACCATACATATCCCTTTCCTCAATTGCATTCATAAAAAAAATTGATATTCTATGTATATCTTGAATGCTACAAGAAAAGAAAGCTGATTTATAAAAAACAGTTACATTACATGCTTTCAAGTCCTTATTAATTTTATTATTTTTTAAAACCTCAAAGGATTACATGAACTACACCGTACAAGAACAACTAAAGCCACAAAACCTTATTAATATTTCCCAAGATCAAGTTGATGACCACTGGAATCTATACAAAGGATATGTTAATCAAGTAAACGGATTGAATAAAGAACTTGCAGAAATGCGCGCAAATGGCCAAGGAGCAAGCTTACTCTACGCAGATCGTCGTCGTAGCTATGGCTTCGAATACAATGGCATGATTCTTCATGAACTCTATTTTGGAAATCTTCATGGCGCAAACAAAGATCTTAATAATGGAACATTAACAAAAGAAATTATCAAAACCTGGGGATCAGTTGAGAACTGGAAAGCAGATT
>JAESUJ010000096.1 GCA_016763165.1 Candidatus Babeliales bacterium | reverse complement strand
CAGTGATCGTCAAGCCAAGCAAGCGGCTCAAAAGCAGCAAAATGATATACTTGCTGCTCAAGAAGGCGGAAAAGCAATGGAAGCCGTAGGCAAAGGCGCAGCATCGTTACAACAGGGAGCACAAAATGAGTAGTAAAGAAATAGCAACTGCAGCACTGAAAGTCAAAGGAATGGACTTTCAGGTGACTTTTAGTACAGCCACGGGCGAAAAGGTGTTAAAGGCTTTAATAGCAGAATTTGACCCTGCCCAACTATTTAACCCCAACAGTGATAGCGCGACGTTCGTCAACATAGGCGAGCATAATGTTATCATGTATATACGACAAATGATGAGAGTAAACAACCCAACGGAGTAAGTTATGTTCAGATTAAATCAATTTTTTAGAGTTTTGCGTGATGAAGAAAACGGCGGCGAAGGTGGCGGCGGTGAAGGCGGCGGTGCTGAGCAAGAAGTAGCCAATTGGCGAGACGGATTAGGTGACGAATTAAAAGGTTCATCTGCCCTTGCTGACGTTAAAGACGTCGCTTCATTGGCACAACAATTTGTTGACCAACAGTCGTACTTAGGTAGTGCTATTCGTGTACCAAGCGAAGACGCTAGCAAGGAAGACCAACAGAAGTTTTTCGAAAAGATTCAAAAGCATGCGCCTCATTTAATGCCCCGCCCAGAAGCAGGGAATCAAGAGTCGCTAGATGCAGTATTGACAGCATTAGGTCGCCCTGATGAATCAACGGGATATGAAAACGTTGAAATTCCTGACGTTCTAACTTTTGATGATGCCCGAATGACGGCATTCAAAGAAATGGCTCATAAGCACGGCTTGACTAAAGACCAGTTCAACGGTATGTTAGGCGATGTCTTGGCTGTGGATGCTCAGGCACAAACGGCTATGAACGAAGCCACTGTGACCAGTCGACAAGCCATAGAGCAAGAGTGGGGTGCGGTATTTAAAGAACGCGAATCTCAAGCTATTGCAGCTGCGGAAGCCACAGGCGCTCCAGAAGCCATCATTCAAATGGCTAAAGACGGCAAAATTGGCGGCGACACGCTCAAATGGATGCATACATTGGCCACTAAAATTGGCGGCGGTGAAGGTACTGCTAACCATGACAGTGGTAACAATAACGGTCGAATGACTCCTGCGGACGCTCAAGCTCAAATCAGTGATATGATGAACAATAGACAGCACCCGTATTGGGACTCGCATCACCCTGACAACGCAGCAGCTATCCAGAAGATGATAAAATTGGCAGGATTTGCCGATCCAAACGCATCGACTGATTTCAACGACCTGAGGTCGTCCCACTCCTCGTAATATCCAGATACTTGACAAACGGCTCCCCATGTGTTATAATAAATTTAGACACACGTGGGTAGCTCGTCCGAGTCCATCAGTCAACACTAAAAGTATCGGGTAGCTTCCTGAGTCCGAGAAAATAATCTAACTTACTTAGGAGCCTATCATGGCCATCACCATCAGTAATGTCTACATCCAGACATTCGAACGTAATTTACGCCATTTAGCACAACAAATGGAATCTCGCCTTCGCCGTTTCGTAACTGAACGCGCAACAGGTGGCGAAAAACACAACTGGGAACGCTTAGGCGCAGGCCAAGCGGCAGAAAAAACTTCTGCACGTACACCTACCCCGACTTCTGATTTACCTTGGACACGTCGTGTGACGTTGGCCAAAACTTACCATGCAGGTGAGACGGTTGAGCCAGAAGATATCGTACAGATGTTAGTTGACCCTAACTCTAATGTCGCTTTGAATTTAGCGATGGCGATGAAACGTCAAATTGATGATATTATCATTGAATCGGCTACCGCTTCTGCATTGAACGGTGACGGCTCTTCTTCTGCATTCACTGCAGGTCAAACTGTCGGTAACGGTCTTGCTGAGATTTCACTTGACTTGATTCTTCAAGTTCAACAGAAGTTTTACGAAAACGATATCGACCCTGATGAAAAGAAAGTTATGGTCATTTCGCCAATCCAACAACGTAAATTGATGCAATTGATGGAAGTCACCTCAGGCGATTTCCAAAACAGCAAGGCGTTATCAACGGGCATGCTGCCTGATTGGATGGGCTTTGATTGGGTTGTTTCGAATCGATTATTGGCTCCTGCGGTAAGCCAACTTGATTGTTTAGCATTTAGTTCTCGTGGCATCGGCTTACAAGTGAACAAAGACATCACGGCGAAAGTCGCAGAAGACCCAAGCTTATCATTTGCTTGGCGCATCTACTGTATGATGGTAATGGGCGCAGTTCGAGTTGAAGATGAACACGTTGTTCGTTTACACGTAGCTGACACAGTAACCTAATTTAATGGCGGGCTAGTCCCGCCTTAATAGGAGAAAGAAATGTCCATTATAGGCGTTCGTACCGAACTCAAGCAATCTAATGTCGCGAACCAAGGTTCAGGCATTCGTACTGATTTAACGCAGACAATCGCCGTTGGCGGTGTCACTCGTGAGTCAAGTTCGGCAGTTCTATCAGCCCCAAGCCAATTTTTCGGTAAAGCACTGAACGCAGCAGGTAACGATGCTGTTGCTCGTGAAATGACCACGGCTTTGAATACTTCACCCCTAACCCCACTAGTATAGGAATATTATCATGAAAATAGGCGCAAATAAGTCAGACCAACGTCAAATCGCGAAGATGTACGCGGGTAAAAAGTCCACGAAAGCGATTTCTCAGGCATTAAGCATTGATGAAGGTGTCATCAATGCATTTAGTCCTGAAAACGTGGCTAAAGTTAAAGCACGTGCGAAAGCTGCTGCTGAAGCTAAAGCCGAAGCAGCTAAAAAAGCTAAGTAGAGCATAATATGGCCATCAATATAACTAAGATTTGCAACATGGCTATAATTCATGTTGGCGGTAGTAAGATATCATCTATTACCGAAGATTCTACTGAGGCCATTGCGTGTGAAGTCCATTATGACGCAGCAAGGGATAAAGTACTTGCCGATAAAGATTGGACTTTTGCTACTTCTAGAGCCGAGATAGCGCAGAATGCGGTTAACCCCATATTCGGCTATCAAGGCTCTTTTACTCTTCCCTCTGATTGTTTAAGAGTAATGGAGGTCTGGGAATCAGCTGATGATATGATGTTCCGTGATCGACCTAACCCGCTAGAGTGGGAAAGAGAAGAAAACAATATAAGTGCTGATACCCAAGGTTCAGTATTCATTAGATATATCAAGCGTGTTGAAGTAACTAGCCGTTATTCGGCAGGATTCGTCGATGCGCTTTCGCATTATTTAGCATATAAGCTAGCCATCCCGTTGGCACAGAGCAAATCATTACAAACAGACATGATGAATTTGTACTTGCGTTCTCTTAAGGATGCCGCAAATGCTGATGGACTACAAGGTCGAAGCAAACGAATCCGTTCAAGTAGTCTAGTTAATGCGAGATTAAGATAATGGCTAAACTTCATCCTATTCAGAACAAGTTTACAGCAGGGATTCTTTCTCCACGTTTGCATGCGCGTTCTGATGCGGAAGCTTTCAATTCAGGAGTAGAAGACTCTTTGAATATGGTTCCGCTAAAGCATGGACCAATGCAAACCCGCGATGGTACTGTTTTTGCTCGAATTATTGAAGGTACTTTTGCTCGTGTTTTCCCGTTCCAATTAACTCCTGACAGCGTAATTGGCGAGGGATTTAGCTTCGTAATTTCTGATTCAGGAAAGGCTTTTGTCATTGGAGCATCGGGAATAGTCGGCGGAACGGAATTAGTGGTCAACGGTCAATTTGGCGGAGGCTTAAATGGATGGACTACTAATTCGTCGGGGTCGGGGTCATCAGTAAATTGGGTCGCGGGCAAAGCTCTCCTTGATGGGGGCACGAGTCCTTCTAGTTTTGCTGAAATAACGCAGCAAATCCTCGTAGATACTGATGTGATCCACATTGCTTCATATACTGTTGAGCCTATAGTGAGAGGCATTACAGGAATAAGAAAAATACGAATAGGAACGAGTCAATTCGGCGCTGAAATAGCCGAGGGGACTAATACAGTACAATTCGATACTTTGGCTAATCCAGTAGTATGGGTGACTATTAGAATAAATGGCGTATTCCCTGAGGGAGAGGAAATAGGGGATTTCATTATTATTACCGAAACCTTGCGCAAAATAACAAACGTAACGTTGACTAATACTAATGATTCACCTATCATATTTAGTCACTCGTATACCGCTACAGATATTAGAAATCTACAAGCTGAAATGACTCCATCGGAAGATGTGATGTATATTACTTCTGCAACCAATCCTGTGAGTAAACTAACGTATAATGCAGGCACTAATGTATGGGCATTTGGTGAAGTCGCATTCATCAACCAACCTGCGTCTTGGGTCGATAACAGTTATCCCTCTACCGTTGCCTTTTTCCAAGGTCGTAGTTGGTGGGGCGGAGCAAGAGATAAAGCAGAGACGTTTTGGGGTTCGAAATCAGCTGAATTCGAAAACTTAACAACGGGCGTAACCGACGCTAATGCTATGGAGCATACGATCAATAGAAGAGGCCGCATCCGTTGGATGAAAGGCGTCAGAAATTTACTTATTGGAACTACATCAGGCGAATTCATCGTTACATCGGAGGGCGCAATAGTAACGCCATCTGACGTAGGGATTGAAATGCAAAGCGCCAATGGTAGCTCTAACGTTCAACCCACCGCTATCGGTAATTCCGTGATGTACGTCAGCAGCGATGGAAGAAAAGTTTTTGTCTCAACGTTCAAATGGACGGAAGACGCATGGTTTGGCCAAGACATTACGTTTACTGCCGAGCATTTGACAGACGGCAACAAGATTTTAGATTTAGCATATGCTAAAAACCCAGAGAATGTTATATGGATGGCATCTGAAAATGGCCAACTATTAGCATGTACTTTTGAACCGTCGACGGGTCAAATGGGTTGGCATAGACACGAAACCAATGGGTTTGTGTTAGATGCCTCTGTAGTAGAAAAAGCGGGCATGTCCATCGTCACACTAGTTGTGATTAGGAAAATAAATGGTGTCGACACCTTAGTTGTGGAAAACATGTCTTCTTCCATAGTATTGGATAGCGCCGTCGTAATAAACAATGATACGCCGAGCGCAGATATTGTTGGGGTATCTGCCTTAGCGGGTAACACTGTTACTCCTGTTGTTGACGGCGCTGTTCACCCCGACATTTCGTTGGACTTGAACGGCAACGGGACTTTGAATTACGTAGGTTCTGTAGTACAAATAGGACATTCATTCACGCAAGAAATGATTACCATGCCAGAAGACGCAGGTAGCGAAGAGGGTTCAGGAATGGGTTTCAGGAAAAGATGGAATAAGATAATATTACGTATACTATCCAGTGCAATGCCCCTTATAAACGGCAAACGCCCTGCTGACAGAACGCCCCAAACATTGATGAACACTAGAGAAGCTTCTGTTACCAAAGACATTGAAGTTTCTAATCTAGGATATGATGACAGAGCGCAGATATCAATAGTACAAGATAAGCCTCTTAAGATGACTATTGTAGGAAGATTCGGTGACATGGGACAAAGTAATTTGTGATAGCCTCTAGGAAAACACTGGATTGCGATTTTGATGCTGCTGATTTCAGGGAGCAGATAACTCACAGGTCTGTCGAGGGAGCACGGACTATATTAGTAAATGATAAAGTCGTGGCTATACTAGGCATATATCCTTTTTGGACTGGAGTCGGACACGTTTGGGCAATGGTATCGGATGAAGTAATACATCATCCCTTGGCCTTTACAAGATTAGCAAGAAAGTTGCTTAAAGAAGAAATGATCGCTTGTGGATATCATAGAGTACATGCTATGATAGGGAATAATTACAGAAGTTTGAGATGGGCAAGAATTTGCGGCCTCAAAGCTGAAACTAAACTAGAAAAAATGTTACCTGATGGTTCGGATTGTTGGGTCATGAGTATGATAGGAGAATAGTATGCCTCAGGCAATACCGTACATAGCAGTTGCCCTAGCAGGGGTGAGCACAGTGAAGCAAATACAAGCGGGCAATAAAGCTGATAGGCTTGCTGATGCCAACGCTAAACTGCAAGAAAAGCAGACGGCTGAGGAATCTCGTCGTCTCGCAAGAGAACAGAAGAAGGTTGAGTCTACGGCTAAAGCACGTGCAGCGGCGGGCGGCGCTACAGTGGAAGGCTCACAAGCTATGTTCTTATCGGACATGAAAGCAGAGCATTCGAAAGAGCTTGCTTGGCTCCAGAGCGCAGGTAAGCAGAAAGCGTCTGTTACTCGCCAAGGCGGAAGCAATGCCCGTAGTCAAGCTCAAGCAGGCGCACTCGGCACAGCAGCGAACGCAGGATTTAGTGCGTATCAGGCATTTGGAACTTAAGCATGAAATTACCTAGCGGAATACGATCGGGAGTTCAACAACTCCAAGGCCACGACGTTCAGGGCGCATTGCGTACTGGGCAGGCATTTGCGTCTGTTGCGAGTCAAGCATCCGCAGGTTTGTTCAATATTCATGAACAGAATAAGCAAAAAAGCCGTGAAAGCCAATTGCGCCAAAACGACTTAGAATACTCTGCTGCTATGGCGGATTTTGACTCTGAATACGCAGGGAAAGAATTCATACCTGCAGATAGAATCCCTGAAAACATCACTGTACGTAGAACTGAAAAAAGAGTAGGGCTTGACGGAATTGAAACCGAAGAAGTACGCCAAGATATACCTGCATATGAAGTGTATGCTGATATGTACCGTGATTTCGCTACTAAAACCAGAAATGCACTGTCTACGCAAATCGACCATGATGAGTCTCGTGACAAATGGTTGACTAATGCTACTATAGTTGGCGACGCTCAGTATACTAAACGCGCTATCGCTTCATCTGCTGCCCAAGAAGATTTTATTAACGTGCAGACTGATGCACAAGTCAAATCAGCTGTCGATGATCGAAACTATGCGGTTGCTACTCATCTTGCCGAAGATATTCCGAACGAGAACAAACGGAAGGAAATCAAAAAGGCTATTTTGGAGCAGCAAGAAGTCGATGGCTATGATGACCTATTGATGGCGGGTGCTGAAACCAATGAAGATTTAGAAGACGCAGAATCCGCCATCGCCAATCTTCGTTCAGATGGCTATGATGGCCAATTGTCCGTTTCTGAGCGCAAGGGCTATGCCAACTCATTAGAAGCAGCTACTAAGGAACATGAAGCTGCTATGATTTCTAGGGACAAGCGCGAGGATGCTCAAATAGTAAGTGACACTTGGCGTCAAATTGATACTTTAGGCACAAACGCAAATGAACATACTATTCAGACTTTATTCGACGACGATTTGATATCGGGCGGCGAAATGACGAATATGCTTCGTACTCTTGACCGCAATCGCCAAGCAGCGGTCGATGCTCAAACAACGAAACAGTATGTCCTCAGTGGAAACCCCATTGACCCTAGGGATAAGGATTCGCGCGATGCAGTTAATGCTTTATATGAAGAAGCATTAACCCAACCCGATGCTGACCCTAAGACTGTGGCTATTGACACCATGCGTCAATTTAAAATAGTTCCTGATCAGATAATATCTGTATTCAGAGCCAATAATCGTGCCGATGCCCCCCAAATGAAGCAAGCTGCGGACATGCTGATATATGCCCAAGATTACGCACCTCAGTCACTAGCCGACTTTAAAGATAACGAAATCGATGTAGTATCTAAAGTGGCGGCAAATATGAGATTGGGCATGAGTTCTCCTGACGCAATAGCGGCTGTTAATTCATATGCACAATTAAGTCCAGACCAAAAAGCCACTTTAAGTCGTAAATCAAAAGAAATTGCGGGCGAAAATACAACAGCATTGGATGATAAAATAGGCGATCATCCCGCTTATGACATTCCTTGGAGCGTATTTGAGCCTGATATTCCTATTTTTATGGATTCTGAATATACGGCCATGGTGAAACGCCATTTGCCTGATGTTGGCTTTGATATGGCAGTCGCTCAGAATATGGCGTTTGCCGATGTATCAAAAAGATGGCAGTTGACCGATATTAACGGTGACCACGCATTGATGAAGTTCGCCCCACAGGGTAAAACCGAAGTGATTCGTAGACAGATATCCAAGCAATACAAGGATTTAATGCCTGATGGAATGGCGGTCAAAGATGTACGCATTGCCTCTGATTCGTTGACGGCAATCCAAGTTAGTCGAGGATTAGAGCCTACTTATCAAGCTTTCGTTAGTCAAGATGGCGAAGCGGTTCCGCTACCGAGATTTTCTTGGGACGCTAAACAAGCTAAGGCAAATGAAAAAGCACGTTTAGTTGCGGAAGGCAAAAAGTCTCGTGTTAAACGAAAAGAAAAAGTAGCTCGTATTAAAGCAGGCGAGGTGGGCTTCTAATGCTGATTCCTAAATCCGCTGAGGACGAAAGAGCCATATCTATGATGTCCGACGACCCGACACACGTGTCGCCGTCGTCCGCCGTCGTGCCTAGCGATATCGGGGGGGGCATGCATACCCCGCCTATATCAGATACCAAAGGAGACGCGGGGAGAAGCTCGAATGCGAACACCCGTAAATTATGGTATGCGGATGAAGTTGAGTTCACTTCTCAATGGAAACATAGTCTCGATGTAGTTGAACGAAGAGCCAAAAAATCAGATGATTTCGAAGTATCGTTCGGTGAGCAATTTGCCCATGGCATGGCTTTGAATAATCCGATTATGTCAGCCATCGTCCAAGCCCCCATGGGTGACTTCCCTATTGTAGATGACTATAGTCCGTTTGACAAAGCCGAAGATGGTCTTGTCGATATTGATGGGTATGAAGAATATTGGAAGGCATTCGTAGGTAGTACTAGTCCCGAAATGACGGCGGTACTTAAACAACGAATCGATGAAGAAAACAACCACCGCGAAATTTTAGCGCAAGGCGGAGCACAAGGCGTAATTGCTTCTATTGCTTCTGGCCTCACCGACCCCATCAATTTGGCGCTTATAGCTCTTCCCTTAACTGCAGAAGTAGGCGTAGCCAAGATAGTAGGGGCGGGCTTAGCAGCCACTACCATAAGTGAGGGGATACTGCATGCGACGCAAGAAACTCGTACAATGGAAGAGACGGCACTTAATTTGGCGGCGACAGCTATCTTTGACGGAGCCATCGGCGGCCTTGCTGTTACACTGGCCAAAGGCCAACGAGAAATCATAACTCGCCAAATTGAAGAAGCGATTTCGACTTCTACTTCTGCGGGTGCTGCTGAACGCAGAATCGTAACGGGCGAAAGTGCTAGTGGTAATGTGATCAAGAGAGGACTAGGAGCCAACATGGCAGCCAAGCTCGCTCTAATCACTCCCCTAGGGCGTACATTACAGTCAAGTGAGAAGTCAGTCCGTTCATTGGTACAGGATATGGTTGAATCTGGTATTCATTTGCAAGGTGACTTTGTTCCAACTGCTGTTGAGTCGTTGATAAAATTGGACTACGCTAAATGGGCGGAAGTCCAATCAGGCGTACGTGGTCTTGAGAAGAAATTCATCAAGGAAACTGGTTTAGATAAACGCGCGTTCAATGCACAATTGGATGCTGCAATGAGACGTGGCGATTTGAGTGAAAATGCTACCGTACAACAAGCTGCTCAAAAATTACGTGTCATAGTTGATGAAAAATGGGCTAAGGCTGCTGAATTGCAAATTGAAGGCACGTACACTAGAGTTAAGGGCAAAGACGGCGGAGAAGATACTATTGAGCCTCTCCGTTCTGAGACTGCTCCATCTTGGATGACAAGACGCTACGATATGAATGCAGTTCGTCAAGACCCTGAGGGATTCAAACGCGCTTGGATAGCGGGAATGAAAGACCAACATGCTAAAGCGGGCGAAGTTCCTAGTAACTTTAATTACTATAATGTGGCTGATGGAATATATGAAAGCGTATTCGGCCTTAAGGTTGGCGACGCCCACTATGATGTTGGCGCTAGTGGCGGTAAGGTTTTTAAACAGAGACTTGATATCCGTGATGAATATGTCGAACCTTATTTAATTAAGGATTGGGAGGCGAACATGGAAGGCTATATTAAATCTATGGCTCCTCGCATTCGTCTAGCTGAAAAATTCGGAAACGAAAACGGTGATTTCATGATGTCGGCTGCGATTAAGCAAGTCAACGATCGCTTCAACCGTCGCATAAGTACATTAGATAAAAAAATTTCTGACCCGTCGACTGGCGATAAGAAGGAATTGCACAAGCAGAAAGACAAGTTATTGAAAGAACAACGTGGTCAAATCCGTGATATTGAAGTAATGAGGGATAGACTACTAAATACGACTCAAGAGCCAAGCATGATGAACCCCGAAAATCGCGGTCTTCTATCGGGGCTTAGAGCGGCAAGGTCTTGGAATATAGCCACTAGCTTAAGTAATGTAGTTATTTCGTCTATTCCTGATTTGGCACGGTTGATAACCCATGGCAGATTTAGTGCTTTAGCTAAGGCGTTCTCTCGTTCAGTTTTCAGCAAAGAATTATTGCGCGGCAACATGCCTAAGGGCGACATGGCCAAGGTAGCTTCTGCTTTCGAGCGTACGGCATCGTATCGTATGCAGCAATTAGCGGAAGTTGAGGATGGTGTGGTGCATACTGCATTTGATAAATATGCGCATAAGGTTGCCGATAAAGTCATCACATTTTCAGGAATGAAACATTGGAATTCAGTCATGAAAACCGTGAGTGGTCACCTAATAGGAGATAAGATCGCATTGTCTGCTATGAAAGGCGACACGAAAGTTTTAAAAGGATTGGGATTTTCCGATGTCAGAATCAAAGACTTGAAGAAAGCTATTGATGAGCATGCTATCGATGAAGACGGATTATGGAATTTAAACCTTGACCGTTGGTCGGATAGAGCTTTAGTTGAAAAAGTTGAAGCTGCGGCGGTTAAAGAAGCGGATAGACTTATTGTTACGCCGAGTGTTGGCGATAAGCCACTTTACGCGACCACTGAGTACGGTAAAACGTTGTTCCAATTTAAATCGTTTATCGTGGCATCTACTAATAAAGTCATGTTGCCATTACTCCAAGAAGGCGGCATACGTCCTTGGATGGAAGTAGCCACTTCGGTTGGTTTGGGACTTGGAATCGCTAACTTTAAAGCCGCAATGCGTGGTGATGAGATAGCCCCTGAGAACCAAATGGAAGAAGCGCTAGCGGCTACTGGTCTTACTGGCTATGCCATGGAGCTTTACCGCCTAGGATTTGAGGAAGACTCACTGCGCAGGGGAGCAGATGGCGTGATGGGTCCAACCATTGGGTTACTTAATAATGCTTTGACTCTGGCTTCTAGCGGCAAAGGCGATGCTTCGCCTGAACAAACAGCCGAAGCATTAAGAAGATTGACACCATTCCAAAATAATTACGTACTCAAAAAGGGTTTTGATGTCGTGGAAGAAGAAACAGCTAAAGCGTTAGGCGGAAGCTCTAATGTTAAATTTTAGGAGAGCAGCATGACTGTTGAAAACGAAAAATTAAGCATATCGCATACGGGGAACGGTTCCGTAACGAGCTTTGCTTATGATTTCCTAGTGTACCTTGAATCACATATGACCGTTAAAGTCAACGATATTGAAACTACAGAGGGATGGTCTATTAGTGGACTAGGCGAACCGTTGGGAGGCCAAGTGTTATTCGATTCAGCACCAGTGGGGTCAGTGATATTAGAAAGAGTAGTTCCGTTTACTCAGCTGATGGATTATGAGGCATACGATGCATTCCCTGCCCAGAGCCATGAGACTGCCTTGGATTTGTCCGCAATGCGCGACCTGCAGATGATCAAACGCATTGATGATTCAGTATCCACTGCAGAAAGGTCATTGAGAGTCCCTGAGGGCGACGCAGCGACTCAACCGCAATTGACGTTTGGCTCTGTTGGTAGTCGAGCCAATAAATATATGGCGTTTGGTGCTGACGGGCAAGTATTAGCAGTTAATATAGATACGCCGGAAATAGTACAACCGAGCGTACTTAAAGCCCCGTTAATAACCGCTGTGACAGGCGAAAGAGTTTATACTATAGTTGGGCAGGCAACATCAGCACACGCGCTTTACGTTGACGGTAGAGAGCAAAGAGATTACACGCTAGTTGATAGTGAATTAACATTGTTGTTTGATGTTTTCGACGGGCAAATATTATCTGTATGGTATGATGTTGCAGGACTACCAATTGAAAGCGGAGACAGAAAAGGCAGCTTAGGCAACCCATTCTTATTCGATACGATATTCAACCTTGTAAGTGCAAGTGCAAGTATGTACACGGAAGATTGGGCTTACACTTTAGGCGAAACCACGAAATGCGATGGCAAAAACGCTACTTACTATCTGGTCAACGCAGAGGATGCAGGCGACCCAGACGGTTTTTACATTTTAAATTTAGGCGATAAAAAAGGCATACTTATGTATCAAGCTCCAGACAACAACAGCGGGAACGATAAAAACCCTAATTTCCCTTATGAATATAGCTACCCTATTAATCAACAAGAGACAGATGAGATGCGTAGTCTTATTGCTGATAATTGTATTGGTTACGGTGGTTCTACTTGGTGGGTACGCCCTTGTGTAATAGGTAGGATAGAGGATGGGAAGAACGTCATCTACCGTGGTGACACTTACGGGACGGCCGAAGACAGAGAACGTGAACAAGGGGAAGGGGAGGATGTCACCTTGCACACTAATAAGAGATTAGGCGAGGCTGTCATCAAGCTTACCCGATTAGTTGAACTCACCAGTGGATTTGAGTTTAGTCATGTAGGTTTGAATGATAAGCTTATTTCTCATCGTGAGGATGAACATCACCAGCCCGCTGTATGGCATAATAATCTCAATGGTCAGTTGATAACTTCTTGGGGTAATCGTAATTCTTCAAGAAATCAAGATGGGTCTGTAGAGTCCAATATAGGGCTTGTACGTTACGGCAAGGACTCTAATACCTTAGGTAGCTCGGAAACACAGGACTACGGAGAGCTCAGTGGATACGCCCAAGGTATGTTTATTGGTTCCACTTCTTTTCTCTTCAAGAGAACGGATGTAGGAGCATGGTCTTTCGTAAGAGGAAGCGGTGGTCAGAATTACGGAACACCTACACCATTCAGTGCAGCAGCAGAAGCTGGATTAGCAGGTCAGTTCTATTTTGCCATTAGCTGTGTTGATAAGTCAGCAACTAATGACCCATCAAGTGCAGTCAATAGAACCATAGCTCACTTCTTTGGGAATCCTCATCCTACTAATAATGCTAGGTCTGATTTACTATATGCGAGAGGAACTTATATACCAGCTGGTAGCAATCCCGCAGACCCTACTAGAGACTTTGGTGGGTTCTACTTAAGCAAGTTGTCAAATGGCAATGCCCTTGGTGGTGCAACCGGTCGTATGGATGGAACCTTTCAGGAGTTTGGGTTATCCGAAATGGATGTAGCATATTCGCCACCAGCAGGGTACAGGACAAGACTGCTAGACGTTCAGTATGGGGACACGCCTAGAGCGCTTATCGCTCAATGGCAAGAGACTTGGCAATTACCTCAGACTATGCCGCTTGGTACTACCTACGATTTAATCCTAATTGAATTTGATGGAGCAAGTACCAGTACTACGGTTATAGCCGCAGGAATACGTGGTGATTTAGGATATAACAAGTTCGGTAGCGCTCTTAATGTAGGAGGAACACCTACAGGTGGCACTGGCGTTGAAGGTACGACTTATGCATTTGGTGCTAGCTTCTATAGAGGTAAGGATTACACCGACTTAGAGCCCATCGTATATTATTGTGACAGAGTTGGTGATGATACGACTCAGCATAGACTACATCGTGTAACCTTAGATGCAGCTCATGCCAATGTACTCACTGACGAGGTACTAATAAGCCAACGTAATATTATCTATAGACCAGAGATGGCGTTAGGTGGCGAGAAGCGAATCTTGTTCTATAATGAAGGCATTGGTTGGTCTAGCTTTAATAGCTTCAATGCACAGACTAAGTTTATTGATGAAACGATATAGGTGACTTATGGTTATTAGAGGACTAACAGAGCAGGACGGATTCTTTAAACAATTCGACCCTGATATGAAAGAAAGCAACCTAAGAGAGGGCACCATGTGTGCCGTTGTTACAGACGGAGTTCTAGGATTTTATCTCCTAGCCGCTGTAGCAACTGAGGGTGCCCTCTCCTTAGACAACGGGTTATTTGCTAACCCATTTGATACAGGAGGAAGTGGAGGCATGTTTAAAGCAGAGTCATACTTATTCAATCAAAATATAGCAGCAGGACAAACAGGTATATTAGTGACATTAGGCACAGCAGGTAAGATAACTAAGTTAACTTACTTAGTTGTTGCAGCGGGTTTGACACAATCGGGGATTAGTATAGAAGTTGATGGAGTAGAAGTATTACCTCCTCAGACCTTATCAAATGATATCAACTGGGGTTCTGGTTTCTTAGTTGCCCCTCTCTACTTTAACGCCGCAGTAGTTAGAAATACAAATGTAATAGAAGAGATATGGGGTGAATTCATAGTTATAAAGAAAGATGGAGGCAATATAGGTGATGCCCTAATTTACTCAACACAAACTGGAGAATTCGTATAATGAAAATATTAATAATGGTCATAATGTTTATGCTAGCGACCTTAGCAACTACAGAGGTCAGTGCTAATACTGCCACACCTATTGACAATGTAAATGGGCAACCCACTTGGCATTTCTGGGTAGGAGAACAAGAGTACTTCGTCTATATGAGTATCTATAGTGAAGAAGACCCAGTACCACGGGCTATGTACTTAGCAATACCTGACTTAGTTAATGGAATCTATGTACCCTACACACAAGCTTATGTCATGGTGCTGCCTTCCGTCATTGCAGACTTAGGGACTAAGCGCTGGGTAGATGAGCAATTCCTTCCTGTTGCTAATGCATTCCTTGCTTCGTTGGAGGAGGAGCCTGACCTCTCCTTCCCTATTGACGGGAATGATTTGGCTCAGTTCCAGTGGATTGTTGAATATGACTTACAACATACTAATGGACGAATATCTCGCATAGGGGAATAACTTGAGACTCTTACTTTTAATATTGCTCCTCTTCACTGGAGGGGTCAATGCGGAATATGAAATTGATGTGGGTTATTCGCACATCAAGCATGCTTGGCGCGGTCCAGACAACATTGCGACTTTCCAGTATGACATGCCATCAATAGGGATAACTTGGTGGAGAGGCAGAATCGGCATCAGAGGCAGCTATGCTGACGGCGGTTTGTCTGGTACTGATGGCAGATATAAGTTACTTGAAGTTGATATGAAATACATAGCAGGTCTTGAATTGCTATATAAGTACCAAATAACTGACGACTTAAGGCTCATTTTAGGCGTAGGAACATACTTAATTCCAGTAAACGTCTACTACTTAGACGGCACTTTAGAAAGAAAGGATAGGGATGACGACGAAGGGTTTAATATACGGGTTGACTACTCGATAACAGAACATTGGTCAATAAGCTATAAATTTTCTGAATACTCTAGGATTAAAAGCGACCTCTATGATGAATGGATTAGAGGCCACAGTGCGCAATTGATTACATTAGAGGTTTAGCATGAAAGACGTAACCGATTTAGTAACTTGGATAATGGGAATACTTGCGACTGTAGTTCTCTTTGGTTGGCGATATGATAAGAATAAGACCGATAAAAGGTTGGATGTTATAATAGACCGTCAGAGGGATGGGGCAACTAGACTTAGCGTGGCTGAGACTAAGATATCTTCGATTCAAGAGCATTATATGCAAACGTTGGAAGACATAAAAATACAGCAATCTGATATGGCCAAGGACGTCACGGCCATCAAGATTGCTGTAGCGAGTCTACCCAAGAGAAGAGAAGACTAAACTCGATCGGCCACTAGTGTCGCATAGCCTGCTATGTCGCGCCAGTGGTCTTCTTTGTTTGGGTCTCCCGCCGCAATACGACCTAGTTTATGACATATCATATCGATTGCCTCATTGTGGAATGATTCACGTTTCATATGCCCCATCAGCATGGCCTGCTTCAACCGTTGTATCGTAGTGCACATTTCAGTGAAATCACCATTCGTCTTACCGCGTTCTTCTAATATCTTATCTAATTTATTCATCGATTAAAAACTCCTCTAGTTCTTCAAAGTCTATGCGTCCGTCCCACTGTACACAGGATTGAGCTTCCCATTCTGCTGCTTTCGACGTTTTCGATACTGCCGCTAATGACATAGCATCCATTTCTATCAAGAAGTAGTGCTTACCGTCCTGCTCTCGTAGGAACAATAGGAAAACACGACCCTTAGCCTTGATTCGATCACGTATCCACGCAATTTGGTTTTTGCGAAGGACGTATCCCTTCTTGGGCGACCAATACTTGAGTTCAATATTGCCCTCTATCCCGTCGAAACAGAAGTTAGTATCAGGGAAGCCAACCGAAGTAGCATGGCTTTCTATTTGGCTCAAGTGACCGAATGGCTTAAGTCCCTTGGTGATGTATTTACGCAATGTTTTTTCACTCACAATGCATCTCCTGTTCCACTTCAAGCCACATACCACGCTCGTTGTGCTTGGATTGTTCTAATAAACGTGTGAATCTAAGGCGCGTGTCCTCCATTACGAACCTGCGTCTTGGACCAATAACAAAGTGATGGGAGAACCAGTAAGCTTCTAATTTATCGGCTATTTGGATTGCTCTTCCCGCCAGTGATAATTTGAGAATAGGCGGTTTTTTAGCTATTGCAGGGACGTCGCCCTCATGGACTTCATCGGCATCGTGCGCTAACGCCATCACCATATTCTGGGCGATGTCTTCATTTTTGCAGCCCATTTTCTCCATGAACTTACATACTATCATGGCTACGTTGAATGAGTGCTCCGCCACCGATTGGGTTCGACTAGTGTCGACGATGTGCCATCGCTGTATTCCTTGGCACATTAATAGTTCATCTAACTTCATTTTCTGCTCCTATATCTTTCGATTTGTTGATGTACGACGGCTATTAGGAAGTTTTGGACATCTGCAGCTTCTTCAATAATGTGCATCAAATTTTCTTCTTTCATTGCTTCTTCGAGTTCTTTCAACTCGTCGAACGTTTGTTGCAAAATGACTAAACTTTTGCCCGACTCAATACTCCCCTTGTGGGAATTCATGGCCATTTTTACTTTGGCCATATTATTGAGGATATTGATTGTTTCTTCGTAGTTAGTCATTGAGTTTGTCCTTTATGTTTTGAAACGCAGCGCCAAAACCAAGATAGCGCACTACTGGTCTGCCCATGATTCGTTCTGCAGTGATATTAATATCATGTACTATGTGACCATATGTATCAGTATAATTACAGAAGTTAAGGAAAACTTCATCAGGCATGCAATCAAATATCGCATCTTTCATCTGCTGACTGCTGTAACTGAATATACGGCGTGGGCGTTTGGTTACTGTAGTAAGCTCAGTTTCTTGACCAAGCTGTTCAAATGAGATTTCCACTTGGTCGGAATAGACGTCACCACTGTATCCGTCTGCTGTGTTTCCCACGCGGATTGGATGACAACGCGCTGTTCCGATGACTTTATTGAGGTAAGGCAAAGGTATCGCCATGTCGGCCATAAATCTTGCAGGAGTGCAATCTCGTGATGTACAAAAAGGCCAAAATTTGCCGTTCAAGCCAAGGCTGTAACCCTGTGCTCCCTCAGCTAAGATTTTAGTGGAATTCATCAGCGCGTGATGCCACTGTTCAATAGTGCATACGTATTCAGAAATTTGCGATCCGTGCCCGTATTCTGCAATTTCGCCTGCCGCAGTGGGGTTGTTTTCAGGGTCACGCATCATTTTAGCGATAGTGGCTGCCATTGAACCCTGCATGGTGGACGAAATGCGACTCAGGTTATTTCGCTCCATTGCACTGTGCTCGTCTTGTAGGACTACGGCATTAGGATGGATTAAGATTTCCACCCCATCCAGTAAGTCCTTGGAACCTTCAATCTCCTTCTGCAATTGTTTAATGCTGAATACCGACCCTGCGCCAATCATGACACGCTTCAAATTCGGTGATACAATACCGTTAGGTAGTACCTTATGCATCCACATACGTCCTTCAACGTTGATGTACGTATGGCCTGCGTTCGGCATATTAGCATTGATTACGGTATCATAGCCGTTTGTCTCAGCTAAGTATCCTGCAATCAAGCCTTTGCCCGTTGAGCCATATTGTAAGTCTATTATCAAATCTACTTTCTTCATCTGTTCTCTCACTCTAGTTGGGTTAAAGTTACTCATCTTCTATCTCCACTTTCATTCCCTTGATTTGCATCAAGGCGTCTGCTAGTTCCTGTCTAGTCGGGACTTGTCTCAACCACGGCCTGCTAGTTCCTACGGTTACTCTTTTCTTGGCGAATCCGAATTTAGCCATTTCTTGTATCGCTAAATTGGAGGGTTTAGGTTTCATTTTTCCTCCCTCGCAGAATTCCATGTAATTAGCCATTAAATCGTCCCATGCGGAATAATTCGGCCATGCTGTTTCCAATGAATCATCGGTCGGGTCATTTACCTTTATTTCGCCCTTCATTACGACGTGATATACCCATTGTGCCATCGAATCGTGTGAACTGTACATCGCTCTTTGTTCTTGCAATGCCTCAGTCACGGGGGCTTTGGTAAGATTACTGGTTATTTCGCGCTCCATTAGCCCGTATATCATTGCTTCGTATCCGCCGTTGTTCAATTCCTTATACAAGGCACCAAAGTAAGCCACGTCATTGGCTCTATGGGGCGATACCTCCAATACCATCCAACGTCTTGATTGCGACCCTGCAGGTACTACCCAATCTTCGTTCGATGCTATGGCCAATCGTGCGCAATTGCGATACTGCATAACATCAAAGCCCTTCATTTCTACCGTGAGATTCCGTTCGGTGACTAATGCCTTTAGTGTTCCTGCTGTCTTCCTACTACCGCCGTACACCACTTCATCAGCGAAGATTATCAGCGCATCGCGTAGGTGAGCATTAAAGTTCCCTATTAGATGGTTTTCTTGGGTCACGTGTACATAATGTCTGCCCATGGTCTTGCCCATCGCTTCGATCAATGTTCCCTTACCAGTCCCCTCAAGCCCTTTCAGTACCAATGCACACCCTTTGGGGTTGGCGGGGTCTTGGAATAAGTCAGCCATCCAATCCAGTACCCAACAGCATAACTCCTTATCGCCATTGCAGACCACTTCTAGCACATGGGTTTCCATTAACGACCAATCACCCTCTTCGGGTTCGATTGACCAACCGCGCCACGTGTTCAGTGTTCGGCATCCGTAGTCATCTTCGAATTCGGGGGTCTTGTCAGGACGGAATGTCATGCCGCCTAGGTATTGATTTCGGTCTTCGTCAGCTAGCCACACTTTAGATTTTTCCACGTATTTAAGGTTCCCTTTAGCATCGGTTATTGCCATGCGTTGATTGTTCATCCACTGTTGAAACGCTTGCATTTCCATCAATTGGATGGACTTGGACTTGGGGGTGATTCTGCCCATTGGCACTATTCTGGTCTTGCCGCCTATGACAATGACTCCCCATTCTTTGTTCATTGCTTCTATGATATCAGCGAATTCGGCAGGTTCGCCATTTATGTCAACCACTTTTGGCTTAATCTTGAATCCGTACTGCTTGGCTATGTGGATAAGAGTCCCCATTCGGATATTGCCGCCCGAACTGAAACTATCCCATCTGATTGAGCATTCGCCCTTTTCGAATCTTGCTCCGCCTGCTGACCAACGACCCCATAATCTCAAGCCTTCGCTATCGGGATGCTGACTGTGTATCGCTTGTCCGATTTTAACCCACTCGTCGTACTCAAGCTCGTCGATGTCGATACATTGTAGCATACCCCATATTTCTTTGGGGCTTGCTATCCGTTCACCGTCGTCGTCTTCTACATTCTCACTTCCGCGACCTGAGGGGGCGGGAGTTTGTCTATCCCACGGTTGGCCTAATGATTGGCCTATCCATTCAGGAGCTTCGCCAATTTCGCCACCTAAGTCCCAAACATAGTCACCGTCGGGGGTCGAACTTGGCCATGCCACTATATGTCCCCTAGCTTGACCGTCTCCACCACGGGTATCGATGGCCTTGGCCAACTTGCCCGAAGAGCATCCTATCACGCCATCGAATTCATATATGTAATGCCTTCCACCTGACGGTGTTCTTTGGTGAGGAGCTTCTAGCTTGCCATGTTCCTTCTCTAGCTCGTCTAACGATTCAAAGCCTTTGTTCCCTTTCTTATCCATTGGGTCTATGTCGATGGCTACTATGCCTTCTTCATTGCCGCAGGCCAGTGCTATATTCCATCCTGCGAACTTACCTGTTTCAGGATGGAACCACTTTTTCATTGTATCGGGATTGCGTGACGCATGCTGATAGCTGATGCCAAATCTCGATGGCGGCAGCAATTTAGACCCCATCCTTATGGGTAGTATATACATGCCTTGATTCGCATACATCGTGGCAGCAGCAAATATACGTTCCGCGAAATCCGATATTGAGTCAATTTCGCGTACCGTCTGCTTGTCTATTCTCATTATTTTTCTTCTCCGTTTTTAGCTGACCACCAGTTGCGCCCTGCCCCATCCAAGTCCAATATCAAGGGGACTTTCAGTCGGGGTTGCTCTATGGCTTCTTTTACTCTATTGAATACTGGACGCCAATCTTCTGGGACGGCCATAGAATAGGAATCATGTGTGTTTAGCATTAAGTGGCCGTCATTGCCTAATGCCTCTTCACACAGCATCCAATTTTGTTTGTTTATGTCGGCGGACGTGGCTTGTATCAGTAGCCCCGATGCCTTATATGATTTATATCCCTTAGGAAACCGTAATCTGCGGCCAGTGAAAGTCTTAATAAAGCCCACTGCTTCTGCTTTCATTTTAGCTCTTTCGGCTAACGTCTTTACGCCCCGTACCCTTTGATGGTAGTTGTTTATTACTTCCATCGCCTCTTTGCCCGCTTTTCTATAGCGAATGAGGTCGCCGCCAGATGTGAATTCTTGCCATTCCCACGGTAATTGTAAATCTTGTGCTATCGTGCCGTTCCCTTGGTTGAATATCATACCTAGGTTCAATTGCTTGGCGTTTATTTCACCGCCGTACGATGCATTCCTTGGTACGCCCATTAAATCAGCTACCCATTGGTGGAAGTCCATGTCTGGCTTCGCTTCGTACGCATGTACCAGTGAATCGTTGTAGGCCGATACCAAATGAGCAAATACCCGTACTTCAAATGACGCTAAATCGGTTTCCAACCACTTCATTCCTAACGGAGGAAGAAAGCAAGGTTTAACGATTTCAGCAACTTTTTTGTTTCGGGCAGGTATTTGTTGGAGCGCAGGAGTTGTAACGGATAACCTGCCAGTGCCAGTGCCTCCGTCCTCGCCTTTGCATTGGTTGATAGTAGGATACACCTTTCCGTTGTACTCATGTTTAAGTATGTGGGAACCAAGGAAAGTATCCCTTGTTTTGATAAGCGACCGTATTCCCACAATGAGCGGAGCCGCAGGATGACTAATGTGTCTAAGTGCGTCGCCTCCAAACGAGGCATTCCCTGTTTTCGTGCTCTCAAGAGGAGTGCCATCACAAGCAATCCATCCATTATCTGTTTCGGTTGGGTTAAATAATTTTCTAACCTGCGGTGTGCTGTTAACATTGAATTCACCATCTGCTATTGTGTTTAGTTGGGATTGCAGTACGTCTATTTCTGCCGTTAATTTAGGTTGGGCGCGTTCCGCTTCTTCTATATCGACATCTACGCCTCGCATTTCAGCCCTTATGAGAGTAGGCATGACCTTTCTCTCAAATGCGATTATATCCTCAATTCCTTGCCTTTCTATTTCTTTTTCTTGCCAATGCCATAAACGCAGGGCAAGGAGCGCATCTTGGTTTTGATACGGCTCAACTATCTCACGCGGTAATTCGCTTATCCGAGCCATGATTTGATTAACGGTCAATTTCTTGCCGAACCACGCCCTTGCTTCTTCATAGAATTCTTGAGACTTGCGTTCGTCTAAGTATTTGGAACCAAGGTCGTCTAGTCTGAATGATCCTGCGCGCTTAGTCCAAGGGAAGATTGTCCCCTCATGTTCGTTGATTTGGCATGCACGTATACTAGTGCAGTCCATTTGGTTGATAGGTAGAACAAGACCCGCAGAATCACACATGCGGAAATCGAATGATGCGTTATGACAAACGATACGGCCAGTATACTCATTGAACTGAGCCTGTAGCCATTCGATGTCTTGTGGTTGCGAGCGGAAGTCGAAGCCTTGGGCTGCGTCAAGTGTCGCTATTGAAAGAGAGAAGGCCTTGTGCCGTGGGTAGCGCAGACCAGTAGTCTCAGTATCAAGCCCTATAACAGGACTTTTGAAAATATCCATTGAACCCCCTCAGATTCTATGTTATTTAAAATGGAATGTCATCGTCGTAGTCAATGTCCGATGGCTTCTGAGCTTGTTTCTCGCGTGGGTCGTCTTTCGCTTGGAACGCTATTGACATCCATTTTTTGCCACTACGTGCTGTTTTAATCCATGCTGAGAGCCAAAAATCTTGCTTCGCTCCACAGTGGACGCAAACGGGGGCTGCATCACCTTTATAATCTGGTTGGGTTGGGGTTGACTTGCGGTCGTTCTTGTGTAACGCTCCGCTATTAGTATTATCGAAGTCACTCATAATTGTACCTTATTGGGAAGAGGGAGTGCCCATCCTTGGGCGACCATGAAACTCTTTACTTAGAATTCGTCTTCGATTGTTTCAGCAGTACTATCTACTGTCTGACCCGTTGACGATTCAGAATCTTGGCGAACTGTACGTTGGCCAGAGGCGATTGCTTCGTACGATTTTTCTGCCGCGATGAACATTGCTTCACTAACGAAACCTTGACCAGTGAACTTCCAATTGAAGAACTTCTGACCTGCACGATTTTCATCGGTTATGACTTCAAGCTTGTAACGACGGCTGAATCGGTCACCGCCTGCCATTTTAGCTAGGGTGTTCAACTGTCGGCTCGGCTTCATTTGGGACTTGGAGCAACTGATAACCACTTCTTCCAAGATTGGATTATCGTTGGTTGAACCCTCTTTCAATAAAAGCACGAAATGCTGATGCGTGTCTACGATTTCGTAGTCATTGGCATTGCCTTCAAGGTCACGCATTCCTGCTACCGCTAACGGTTCGCTATCGAATGAACCGAAGAAACCGCCGCCTTTATTGATATCTTTCCAAATTATCCACTCTTTGCGGAAGTAAATTGGAATGATGTTGATTGCTTTTTGAAATAGCTCCAACGTGGCGGTGTTAAAGGACATGCCCTCTTCTGCACCTGTGATGTATTTATCATCATTCTTTTTACGCTGTGGGCTTAAATCTTGGATTATTGACATGCGCGGAATCGATACGTCATTTGATGATACTTCTTCTGAGCCACGTGCTGAATCTTTCTTTAAAAACGCAGGTAGGTTCTCGTTTACTGCTAACTCTGTTGATTTAGTCATTATTCTCTTCTCTATGTTATAGGGACAGGTTTGTCCTCATTGATTCCTAATTTAAGAACCAATGAGCACCCCACTCTCGCGAATGGAAGCCCAAGGGGTTAGGTTTTAGTTAATGTTGCTAGCATGAACGGGTCAATTTTGATTAGGTCATCAGGTATTTCATTGCCTGCTTCCATCTGCTCTTTTACCCACGCTTTCAGGGTAGACGAGTTGATAGTGCCTTGTACTAGGTCTTCGAATCCGTTTTCACACATCCATGATTGGAGCTTTTCACGATTGCCTGCTAGGACACTAACTCGAAGTTGAGGAGTAGCGCCAAGACGACCGATGCCTTTGATGGTGATGTTCTGCATTTCTTCTTCGTCAAGCTTATCAGGCACGATTTTATGACGTAATAGATCATATCGTTTCTGTAACGCAGACTTGTCAGAGCCTAATTCGGCTATGGCTTTGGATAGCACGTACATTTCAAGTGCTAACTCTTTAAAGGTACTCTTAGTTGAAAATTCTGTATTCATGGCGTCCTCCTAGGACTGTTGGGTTTGTGACAGTGGATTCGGGCTTTTACCGCGAATAAAGTGCAGATTACGTCTGCAAGTCGGCTTTTGATTTAAGTAGTGGATTATTTAGGCGTTTCCACTGATTACTTACGGTAATCAATCGAGTTGCATACCTCATGGTGGCCTTGTGCAGTAGGTTTCTTCACTGCGAATACATATCCATGATGGAGTTGGAACCTTTAGTTTTCCTTCTCATCCCTATTTCATACGATTGACTAAAGTGGGAGATTCTTTAGGCCACGTCACCGCGACCGATACCTATTATAACATGGGACGACATATCGTGTCAACCCCAACTATTAATTGTGCCACACCACGTACGCGCACGAGCAGTGGCCTCTCGCGTTTAAGGCTATCTAGACCCTGCGCTGTGTCACTGTCACGACCAAACGTCGTTTATTTGCTTTGGTTCGCCAATCAGCATGGTCACTAGCTACTACGCCATGTCCAGTGCCAACGTAAGCCTTTGTCACTTGATAGTCTTTATGCATATCGAGTATCGCAAAGTCGTCGCCTTTCAGCTTATAGTTACGGTCATTGGCTCTTTCATAGCGAACCTTGGTTTCGGCATTTTTACAATCTTTGCATGTGTAGCATCTGCCATCAGGAGTGGTTTTCGCCTTGTGGAAATCGGATTGCGGCTTTTCTTCATCGCACTTATTACATATTTTCATAATTCTATCCTCTTGCCTTCTTCGAGTTGGTCTTCCACCCACTGTGCCATCGTTAACTTCTTCTTCAATGCAGTAGTTATCATCTTATCTGCAGGATGGTTGGCTACCAAGTCCAAATAGAAAATGGAAGTGCGCTTATCGGTGTGAATCGCGCGCTCCTCACTTTGTTTTCTATCCTCATAGCTGAATGTATTGGAGAAGTAGACCATTGCATCGGCGGCTGACCATTCCTGTCCTTTACCTCCAACTGTTTGGTTGCTGACCATAAATCGAACGGTACTATCGTGTTGGAAGGCGTTTGAAGCATCACTACGCCCAATGTCGTCAATTCCTCCATGAAATTCGACAACTGCTCCCTCCCCGAACGCCGAGCGTAAAGATTCGCTGATCGCTGCGATTTCTGGTCTGAATCTTGCCCAGATAATGTATTTGGTTCCAACATCTGCTCCGTCAAGGTAGCTAAGTAACGCTGATAGCTTAGGATTGACCCCTCTGATTGGTTCGACTTCATATCCGCCTGCTCCGTCATCAAATGGGAAATTCCCACCTATGATTT
>JAESUJ010000095.1 GCA_016763165.1 Candidatus Babeliales bacterium | reverse complement strand
CCTTGTCTGTTTGATAATAGTTTTTACTATCATATCATTGAGATACAAAAAATTCGAGGATTTTTATCATGACAGAGAAAACAGACCGATTATTAAAGATCGTTTCCTTGCTAGAAAGGGATGTTAAAAAGTATACCCCACCGTTGATTGATCTTTTAATTGAAAAATACGGGAAAGATCCTTTTCTGATTTTAATTGCAACACTGTTGAGTTTGAGATCACGCGACATCGTGACATGGATTGTCGTACAAGAGCTGTTTCTTCATGCAAAAACAGCAGAACAGCTTGTTAATCTTGAGCGGTCAGTTCTAGAAAAAATAGTTTTCAAGACCGGTTTTTACAGGCAAAAAGCTGCAACATTACAGCATGTTGCAAAAGAAATTTTAGATCGATTTCATGACATTGTTCCTGCTGATAAAGCGTTGCTGATCTCTATTACGGGGGTTGGATTAAAAACAGCTAACTTAGTCTTGGGGATGGCCTTTGATCAGCCAGCGATCTGTGTTGATGTTCATGTCCATCGTATCTCTAATCGGCTTGGGTTGATTAAAACGAAAACAGTTGAGGAGACAGAGCAGGTTCTTGAGAAATTATTACCCAAACATTTATGGATACCATGGAACAACTTGATTGTTGTTTGGGGTCAAAATGTCTGCTTGCCTCGCAATCCAAAATGTAATCAATGTTCATTGCAACCGCATTGTGATCAAAATATTTAATATTGCACGTGAAGTTCCATTCCGCCAAGACGGTATTTATCGATGCCCAAATGATTTGGAATTGAAGGGAATGGTGCTGCGTATTTTATTGATTCCATGATCATTTTATCGAATGATGTGTCACCTGATGAATGAACAAGGTAGAGTTGTAAGATTGATCCATCTTTGTTGATGACCAAGTCGATAGCGGTTCGAACTGCTGAAAGACCCTTCTCATTTGATGGGTGGAATCGATGTTTGACAGTGTTAAATGCAGTTATAAGGGCGTTGCGTACTTTCTCTTCGTATGAGTGATACTTGAGATTTCCCAGACCACTTATTTTTGCAGAAAAGTTTCCTCTGTTTGTGCTGTGCAAGGATGTTAGTGGCAATGTTTGTGCGATAGATTTTGCATGTTGAAAGAAATCTGTTCTTGTTGTTGTTTGAGTATTTGAGGTAGCTTCTTTTAAAAATAGCGATCGAGAGAGTTCTTTTTTTTCTGCATCAGTTATCATTGCAGGCTTTGACTCTTCTATAGCAGGTATTTTTTCAGCCTGCTCAGCAACTTGTTCCAGAGGATGATTCTCCAAAGGTCTGTCTTGAATTATCTCTTGAGGTTCAGCCGGCTCTTCGGGCTTATTTTCTTCATCTATTATTGCTGGTTTTATTGTAGATTCTCTTGTTTCAAGATCTATAGGTTCATAAAGAGTAGTTTCGTCACTCTCTTTAAATAGTTCTTTTTCGGGAGTTTTGGGTTGATTTTCTGTCTGTTCAAATGATGAAAGCGAAAACAATGAAATAGGCTTCTCTTCTTCTTTTTTAATGTTGCTGTCAGCAAGAGGAGTACGCAAGCCAATCGAACAACAAAATGTAAGAAGAATTAGTCCATGTATAAGCATCGAACAGCATAGTCCGAGCGATAGTAAATGATGAAACACTCCAAGATCTCCTTTTTTAAATGATCTTTTATGTAGCATTCATGGTTACAAGCTGTTTATTTTATGGATTTATCCAAAAAATATCCTGTTTTTTATGGATGACAAGATGTTTGATGCTATGCTCTCCTCCTTGATTATGTATTAAAAAACGAATTATTTCTAGAATAATCCCTTCCGAGATTGTTCCATCATATTTATTTTTGTATAAAAGTCGTGTCAGTATTCGTTTTTGAAGCGCTGGATGTTCTCTGAAAAAAAGTGATCGGCTGTATCGAGCATTAGTTTCAGCAGGTTGATTTTTTGTTACTCGTTCAATCGCTCGATTAGTTTCATGAATGAAAAAATCGGCATCGAGAGTCGCATGAACTTGAAATCGTCTAATATTTGTAAGGCTTCGTTGATCAACTTTTTGTAACGAAGGGATGAGTTGAGAGCGTATTTTATTTCTTAAAAAGGCATCTGAATCGTTGGTTGAATCATGATACCATGCATGGCCCTGCTCAGTCAGGTAGCTTATAATTTGTTGCTTTGAAAACAAGAGCAAAGGACGGATTCTGTTCTGTGCGATGGTCTGCATGCCACCGATACCTTCAAGTGTCGTTCCACGAATTAATTTAATAAAAAAAGATTCGATCTGATCATCAGCATGATGGCCAAGAACCGACCAACGAATATTTTGTTGATCACTTGTTCTTTTAAAAAAAAGAAGGCGTGCTTGTCGTCCAAGATCTTCTGAAGATCCCCTGTTAATCAGGTGCGGTTTGTAGGTTTCAAGCATATCAATAAAGAAAGGGACGGCATGTTTCTCAGAAAGAATTTTACAAAAAGTAACGGTATCATCAGCATCATCACGCCATTGATGGTTGAGGTGTGCGGCTACGAAATCAAGTTTGTTTTCAGATCGTGCGTGTAGCAACAGATGAAATAGAAAAACAGAATCAGCACCACCTGAAAGCCCCAAAAGTAATTTTGGTAAATGTAGCTTCGGAAAAATCTCTTTTGATACATGTTCTTTAGATGAAGAGAGATTTGAGGTTTTTTCTGGATGGATAGTTGCAATAATATGGAGTAAATGTTTGTAAGCTTGTTCAAAAAAAGTCATACAATTCCTAGTCGATAGAGGCTTGTGATACCAGGTATGCTTCAATAAAGTCAATTAATTCACCATCAAGAACATTTTGTGGTTGTGGTGATTCAAACGCTGTTCGATGATCTTTTACCATTTTATATGGATGTAAAACATAGGATCTAATTTGTGATCCCCATTCAATTTTCTTTCTTTCAATGCTCTGTTCTTTTGCTCGCTGTTCTTCTTTTTGTAACTCAGTCAAGCGTGATATGAGTACCTTCATAGCAGTCTGTTTATTTTGCAACTGTGACCGTCCATCTTGGCACTGAGCAACAGTTTTTGTTGGTAAGTGAGTTATTCTAACAGCAGAGTCGGTTTTGTTAACATGTTGTCCACCAGCTCCACCTGCACGATACGTATCGATACGGAGGTCGTTTTCATTTATTTCAATAGTTGATTCAGGAACTTCAGGAAAAACAGTAACCGCTGCAAATGAGGTATGACGGCGCTTGTTTGAGTCAAAGGGTGAGATTCGAACTAATCGATGAATTCCAGCTTCGCATGATAAGAGGCCGTACGAATACTTTCCCTTGATGTACAACGTTGCTGATTTAATACCAGCTTCCTCGCCAGATTGGTAGTCGACAATTTGAATATTTTTTTTTTCTCGTTCGCAAAATCGTATGTACATGCGTAAAAGCATCTCTGCCCAATCTTGAGATTCAGTTCCACCAGCTCCTGCATTGATAGTTAAAAAACAGTTTCCAGCATCTTCCTCTTTGCCAAAAAGAAGTGAAAGTTTGAATGAACTGATTTTTTTTTTGAGAGTTAAGAGAATTTTTTCTTGTTCTTCGAGTACCGCTTCATCGTCGGAAAAAAGTTCTACAATCTCGATGATATCTTTGTACTGTTGAATTATTTCTCTGTATTCGGTTAAGAAAGAGTCGTACTTTTGGTACTCTTTTGCACAGTTTATCTGCTCTGTGCTTCCCCAAATTTGATCAGGGGAGTTCATCTGTTGATGAAGCTCTTGATGTTTCTGTTCGATATCGGATTCTTTGTAAAAAGTTTGGATAGCCGTAACATTCGGCTCACATGATTTTAAAAGGTCACGAAGAGTATCAATGCGCATAAAATATCTCATAACAAAGAAATATACCATCAGGATTTGAGAACATTATTGATAGTTTATCAGAGAAAAGAAAATAGTCCACGACTTTACAAGTCCACGACTTTACGAGTCTATTATTTGCGAATTGATGACTGACGCAAAGGGTTTCCTGGCGTCAGCATTGAATGTCTGAAAATCTATTGAAAATATTTGAAAGCGATACAGGCCACAGGGATTAATAAAGCTGCGTGATTACGAAAGTTCTTAAAGTCTTTAACATACGCCATTGCCTTGTTATCAGCTGTTTTTTGTTTCTCTTTGTTCTGTGCTGTTTCTTCTTGAACGTCAGTTTTTTCATAATCAGTTTTTTGGGAAAGTTCTTTTTTTTGTTTTGCTGCAGTCTTTTTGTTGGAAAATTTATACAGATCATAACCGATAGCTACGATTCCAATAATAACAAGTCCACCATTTATGTTTCTTGAATATCTAATCTTTTGATCATGTTGTAAAACTAGCCTTTTTCTTAGATCGGCATTTGAAGAATTATCACTACCTTCAGGATTGTCTAAGCTTGCTCTAAGAACTTTATAAGCTTCATCTGTGAGCTGCGCACCATTATAATAAAGTTGGGGAAGAGCATAGGCATCTTCTTTCTTTACTGCTTGAGCCATTATTTTTTCAATTAAATATTTTTTAACTTCAGGGTTTTTGTAAAGATCAAGCAGTAGATCACAAAAACGGTATTCTTTGTTATTCTCAGCAAGTAAATGATCACCAAAACGGTATTCTTTGTTATCCTCAGCAAGCAAATCAATTTCTGGATGATCGGCCAATATTCTTATGTATTTCGGAGAGTTAATAAGAAATATAACAGGTACTATTACTTTTTCTTTTATAAGTTTTTCTTTTTCTAGATTCCAAATAGACTCTGTCCGAGTAATATTTATTGCCTGAGGCTTTTTCTCCAAAAGAAAGGTAACAATGCCTTCTAGGTCAAAGTTTATTGCTCCCTGGAGGAAAGTTGGCTTATTATCTGTCGTTGTATTGATATCAAAATTTGGATGGGTTGTAATAAAAACTTTGAAAACATTTTCTAGTAAAGGCAGAATTTCTTTTTGGTTCTCTTTCAAGTGATTCTGCTTTATCTCTATCATTAGAGAAAGGATTGTCCTTAGGACTGGCCGTTCATCTTCTTTGAGGGTTACATTAAAACTTTTATTTTTCACAATGATTTCGAGTAGTTCAATCGCATTTTTTATATCAACTAGGTTTTGACCTTGATCGGAATAAGGCAATTCGTATATTTTGTTTACAGTTACCTCGTTTACTCTTTCTATAGATTTTGACTCATAAGAATATACTTGCATATCAACATTAATGCCTTCTTGCTCGAGGTACCATTTAGCTATTCTAAATTTGTCTTCTTAATTGCTTTGATTAGGGAAAACTGATTTTGATCTGGATTTGAAAGGAGTTGTTTTTTTATTTCTGAATCAAGTGGGCTATCTGCATCAAGTGCGTTAAGTGCTGCTTCAAAATCTTCTCTATTATCCTTTTCAAAAGCTTCATGCAATGTAGGAGCTTCACTTGCTGCGTGCATAGTTTGCAAACCGAGTATTGTTACAAAAAGTATTAAAAATTGTCTTTTCATGATTGTTCCCTTGTTTTTTTTAATAAAAATTACTTTCCTGCTAATGATAAATTAAAATAGACCAATGTCGAAGGCAGAGTTGATAAACATGATAAAAGCGCTTCTTTTGATGTTTATTATTACAAAATCAGCAGTTCTTAATAATTTGTTAATAGGTAGGCTGTTAGACCTGAAAGCAAGATCGAACCTGCAAGTCGTCCATGGCTACGTGATTCATTCTTTATATTTTCTAAATAATCTTTCATTTTTTCTGAAAACAATTGTTTTTCAAGTGAGCAATTCGAATCTTTTTTTATCTTGTTCTTCTTGATTCTGTCTGCTGTTATTGTCCAATCATCATGCAATAATTTAATTGCAATTAATCCTATGATTCCTGCCCCAATATATTTTTTACTCATTTTTGGTGATGGACTTGGTGATGGACTTGGTGATGGACTTGGTGATGGACTTGGTGATGGACTTGGTGATGGACTTGGTGATGGACTTGGTGATGGACT
>JAESUJ010000094.1 GCA_016763165.1 Candidatus Babeliales bacterium | reverse complement strand
TTTTTCAGATCCAGAAAAAACACCATTGCTTACGGTTAAATGACCAGCAAGTATTGCAGGGATGTTAGGATCAAGCTGTGAGGCAAGCTTTTCTATAATAAATCCAACTTGTTGAGCAATGTAGTTGGCAATATCTGCATGTGACTTGCTACTGTGAGCATCTTGAGCTACAAGGCTATTTCTGGTTGGCCATGGAATGCCAACAATTTGAACAGGACCATTTTTTGTTTCTAATTTGAGGATCGATGGTTTTGAAAATACATGAAAACCATCCAGTGGCAATTGTGAAAAAACATCTAATGCATTGGCTTTTCCAAAACTAAGTGGGTGGTCATGATTTCCTACAACAATAATAATAGGAATATTTGCTTGTTGCAATCGGAACCATGATGCCATCAGTAATTTTTGTTGTGTTGGAGTTGGGTGAGCAGTTTTGTATGCATCCCCAGAGAATAAAAAAAAGTCTATTTTTTCTTCTATTGCCTGATCAATGCAGGTATCAAGACTTTTCTTGAAATCAAGGAGGCGAGAGTGTATCCCTGTTGTTGGATCTATTTTTCCGTAGTTTTCGACTCCAAAATGAATATCTGCGGTATGAATAAAAGTAATCATACGTCTGTTTTCTTTTCTGTTGTTTGATGAGTTTCCGTAAGTATCAATTCTTTTTCTTCTCTATGTTTTTGCTTTCTTAAACGAACATAATTTTCTTTATTAACTTGTCGAGCTCGTCCAATACCTAAAGATTCTGCAGGAACATCATCTGTGATAGTTGATCCTGCAGCGGTCATAGATCCTTGTTGAATAGTTACTGGAGCGACTAATGCATTTTGGGCACCGATAGAGACATTGTCGTAGATAATAGTTTTATGTTTGGTGAAACCATCATAGTTACAGGTGATTGTTCCAGCTCCAATATTTACATTTGATCCAATGGTCGTGTCTCCTAGATAGCTCAAGTGCTTTGCTTTGCTCTGTTTGCCAATCGAGCTTTTTTTCACTTCTACAAAGTTACCAATTCTGGTTGATTTATGAAGATGACTTGTTGTATGAATATGTGCAAAAGGGCCGACAGTTGCTGATGCTTCGATCTTGCTGTTTTTAATAATTGAGTGAGGTAAAATTTGTACATCTGAATCAATTTGTGCATGGTCAAGGATCGAGTAAGCTCCAATTTTTGCATGTTGGGCAATTGTTGTATTGTTGCTTATGATGACTCCAGCCTCAATTTTTGTGTATGATCCGATGTTGCAATTAATATCGATTTCAACAGTTTCAGGCTGAGTAAACCAGACTCCTTGATCAATCCAATGGTTGATTATTTTTCTTCTTAATATTTTTTGTATTTCATGAGCTTCTGACAGTCTATTTATTCCTTTAATCTCATCAAAATCAAATTGAAAGATTTGTAGAGATCCGTTGTTGTTGAGAGCTCTGTTTACAACATCTGGAAGAAAGAATTCACCACTTTTTATATCATGTTCAACTTCATTGATATATTTTTTAAGAATGCTCGTTTTAAAAATATATATTCCTGCATTGATAGTTCTGCATAATTTTTCTTCATCGGAGCAATTTTTTTCTTCTTGTATGTAGCAACTGATATCAGTTTTAATCAGGCGGCCATAGCTGTGAGGATCGCTTGCTATAGCTGTTCCTATGCTCATATCTGAATCGGATTTCACATGATTACTGATAAACTGAGAGAGGCTTTTTGAAGAAAGTAACGGCATGTCCCCATTGATGATAAGCGTGAAGTCGTTGTTAATGTGGGGGAGCGCTATTAGGGTAGCATGTCCAGTCCCTTTTTGTTCAAGTTGAGTGATTGTTTTGAGTGAAGAAAAAGAACTGTCTGAATCAAGAAGAGCACGTATGTTTTCTTCTTGATGACCAGTGACTAACAGCGGTTGAAGTTGTAGTTCTTTAAGGGATGTTAAAAGATGGAGAATGAGTGGCTTTCCACAAAGAGGAAATAACAACTTACTAGTTGCAGATTTAAATCGTGAAGATTTACCTGCAGCAAGCACAATAGCATCAACTCTACTGTTAAATCTGTTATGTTCGTTCTTTTCCATCAAACATGCTCCTTGTAGATTCTTATTTTTTTTTATTCTGTTTAATCGTAAATGCTTCTTCATGCAGTGATTCGTTTTTTTCTAAAATAACTTTTATATTAAGTTCTTTTTCAAGAGAAAGAATCGCATAATATTCATGTTTCATGATGTAATGAAACACAGCAGGAGAAAGAGTAAAGAGCACATCGTTTTTTAGGCTTTTGCGGACTACATCTTCTTTGAATTGTCGAAGTGCTACAGTGCTGCAATGTGCTGTTGAAAGTGACCAGCCTTTGCTGCGACACAATATGCATTCTTGGGTGAGTCGATGTTGTAATGTTTTTCCTGAGCGTTTTCGAGTCATTTGAACAAGTCCAAATTCAGAAATTTTCAGTGTAACTGATTGAAATTTGTCGCGTTCTTTTAATGTTTTTTCTAAAAAGCGTGAGAGTTTTTGTCTATTGTGGTGTTGTGCAAGATCAATAAAGTCGATAACAATAAGTCCACCGATATTGCGAAGTCTGAGTTGATAAACAATCTCTTCTGCCGCTTCCATGTTGGTTTTAAAAATGGTATCTTCATGGCTATCTTTTCCGATAAATTTACCCGTGTTAACGTCGATGACGGTCATTGCTTCAGTCGATTCAATAACAATAGAACCACCAGATTTCAAAGAAACTTTTTTATTCAAGGCTGCATTAATCTGTTTATCAATTGAGAAATAATCAAATAAGGATGGAGGGCCTTGATAGTAACGTATTTTTTGTGCAAGTTCTGGTGTGAAATGTTTTACAAATTTGAAAATGCTTTTAACATCTTCTTCAGTATCACAAATAACAATTTCGATTTCATCATCAAGATGTTCTCGGATTGTTCGCAATGCTATCGGTAGGTCAGCATGTATTTTTTCACCAACAGTTGCCTCTTTCATTCGTTTTTCAATTGAGTGCCAAATTTCAAGTAAAAAAGTAATATCTTTTTGCAAGTCTTCAGGCGGTCTGTTTTCTGCTGTTGTTCGAATGATAACACCCATTTCAGGAGGGAGAACTTTTTGGATTTCTTCTTTTAATCGGTGTCGTTCTTCTCTGTTGTCAATTTTTTTTGAGACACCAGTTTGTGGAATATTTGGCATTAAAACAAGAAATTTTCCTGGAAGTGTAAAGCACGTAGTTAACTTTGGTCCTTTTTCGCTAACGGCTTCTTTGATCACTTGAACAAGAATTTCATCGCCTTCTTTGAATATCTTTTCAATGCTCATCGCATACTTAATTTTTCGTTCAAAAGCTTCAAATTCTTTCTGATCATCAATATTCATACCGACTGTCATTTTTTCTACAGCTAAAGCTCGGTCAATTTCACTGATGTGTAAAAAGCCTCCTTTTGCTTGACCAATGTCAACAAAAGCAGTCTGGATTCCAGGAAGTACTTTAGTCACACGTCCCTTAAAGAAACTTCTTTCGATTTCATGATCTGTGGTTCGTTCAAAATAAATGTCTTGTAATCTGTCATTGGAAAGAACGGCAACTCGTGTCTGCCATGCTTCTTTATTTACTAAAATCTTTTTCAA
>JAESUJ010000093.1 GCA_016763165.1 Candidatus Babeliales bacterium | reverse complement strand
TCAAAAAAAGCTTACTCTATAAGGAGTTTGTAAGGAATGAGTTTTGATGCTTTATATAAAAATATGATTACTTTGTATGAAGAAGAAGGCAAAAAATGGTGCGATGAGCTTCCTGAAAAAGTTGATCAGATTATCAAACATTTTGGTATTACAGAAGTACTTTCATATGAAAACTTGAGTTACAACTACGTTGCTTCAGGTTTAATGAATAATCATCCGATTGTTTTAAAAATAATATATGATCAAAAAAGCTTAAATTATGAGTCAAAGTCCTTATCTGCTTTTAAGCATGTTGGTTCAGTGAAGCTTTTATACAGAGGAGATGGTTTTTTATTGCTTGAAAAATTGATTCCTGGTAATTCATTAGTAGGAATGATGGACAATGATGTAGATATTTCTCTTTTATCTGCTTTGATACATCAGTTACATACATTGAGAGGTTATGAAAAAAGTGACTTTAGAAGTTTGCATGATTGGTTCTCAGTATTTGATCAAGAATGGAGTTTGCCAAAAAAGTATCTGCATAAAGCTTGTTTAATACGAAACTACTTTTTTAATCAAAATCAGAAACAAGTTTTATTGCATGGTGATTTGCATCATGATAATATTTTGCAACATGGTAGTCATTGGAAAGCTATTGACCCCAAGGGAATTATTGGAAGTCCTCTGTATGATGCAACATCTTTTATTGTTAATCCCGTTCGATTGCTAAAAAACAAAGAAGAAGAATATTTGTCACAACTTTTTGCACGACGAATTAAAAAAATAAGTTCGTTGCAAGGCTGGTCAGAGCAAAATTTAACAGCGTACTGTTTTATGTATACAATTTTATCATGGATCTGGGCTTTGCAAGATGGAACAGATGCAGAATATCAAAAAAAGTGTGCAGAAATCTTTGACAATTTTATGATCTGATTTAATATATGGCCCATTCAAATGTTACGTTAAGACCAATGGAGCCCGAACAAATATCTGGATGGCTTAAATAATTTTCTTTTCATCAAAAAGTTACTGCTGCTTTAGAAGCAACTTTTTATTTTGCAAGACCATATCGCTCCTGGGAGCGTGGTCTCAATGAGCATACCGTTCGACGTATTTCCAAAAAAAGACTCGTTTTGATATGATATCTCAAGATGATGTTTAGAGTAAAATTCTCAATTTTAAAGCCCCGCTGGAGGTTCTTATTCATGACTTGCCAATATGTACTTCGTTTCTGAAACGGAAAGTTGTAAAATATCGCATTTTGTAGATAGTTTTTTTTAAATTCTACAGATAGCGAGTTGTTAAAAATAATATTTATAGAAAAGGATGAATAGTGATACAAAACAAAAGAAAAACAATGATTTTACTCATGATGGTTATAAGTGCAGGTTCATCAGTTGAAGCGGCTTTTTTTAGAAATTTGGTAGATCATTGGAATTACTCTTCTATTGAAAAATCAGCAGAAAAACTTTTAAAAAAGATGACTAAAAAAACAAAGAGTATAAGTATCAATGATATTATTCATAAAAATTCTTCATCAAAATATTATATAGATACATATGAAAAAGAGAATAAGCGTTTTCAGATAATATTTGTATCAAAGCTAAAAAAATTTCGTGATAAAGACGGAAACACTGTTTTGCATATTGCGGCTCAGAATATTAATTGGATGCTAATGCAATTTTTTATAACGAATGAAGATAAATTGGCTCTTGAATCAGTTAGGAATAAAAAAGAACGATTATATTTACAGGAGCTGCCGAATATTAATCATTTATTTGAGCGTAATGAGATATATCAGGGATCATTGAATGAGTTTAAGCAAGTAGTACAAGATCTTCTATCTCGTGAAACATATTTGATTGGTAATGTTGATGTTAATAAAGATAATTTATTGATGAAAGCTGATAGAGAAAAAAATACTTTTCTTCGAGATTATATTTTGGATCAGTTTAAAAGAGAAAAAGCTATCAATTTATTGCCCAATGGAGACTCACTCTTGTTCAAGGCTGTTTTAAATAATGATATGTCTACTGTACAAAAAATACTACAGGACCGTAATAATCAAATGTTAATTATTACACCTAATTTTTCAAAGAAGATACCAGAGGAATATCGAGGGAAAGGTTATACGCCACTTGATTTAGCAGCAAAGTTGCATAATATTCCAATGTTAAGAACGTTGCTACCCCATGTCCCAAAAAATAAAAAATATAATATCACTTTTACTTATTCACGTAAGTTGAAAGATAAAGAACGTAAAAAAATAGAAGCTCGTGGGGGGTTGATTGACTTCGAAGACATAAAGGAAAATTTTCTTCATATTCTTATTAAAAATATCCATAAGGATATAATTGAATATATCGAATCAAAAAATACAGCTCTTGATAAAGTTTTTGATACTCTAAAGCGACATCATCATGGATACATAGATGAGTTGGTACAAACAAAATACTATGGTAAATACGTGCCGGAAGAAATTCCTACAATTAAAAATAAAGATGGAAGCTTTAGATACTGTTTAAACAAGGATCAGGTAAAACAGATAAGTGATGCTTTTTCTCAAAAAATAGCACATCTAGTAGAATCAGAATCAGATATTCTTTAACAGTAGATTTTATAAATATAGGCCCTGAGTTATTGCAGGGCCTTGAAAAATAACAAGACGTTCTAATTTTTTTTTAAAATATTGAGAATTTCAAATGGTTTTGTATCATAAAAAAGTTCAATTTTTGTTATTAGTCCATTTTTTTCTGTTACAAGGCCAGCTGCATTTAAAAGTGTGAGTGGCGGCTTGAAATGGACGCTGTATGCAACCATAGTTTTATCTTCTTTTGCACATGAGTGACGAATAACAAGTTTATCAAATGCATCGATGAATCTTTGTATAGAAATAAGAAACTTTTTTTTTCCAATTACTGTAGCAAGAGGACTGATAAATTGAATCTGTTCATCGATATATTGTTCTGCTGTAATAATATCTTTTTCTATAAGGGCGGCATAATATTTTTCTGCAGTTGTTTTTTCTGACGTAGTTTAAATCCTAATAATTTGATAATAAATATAATTTGAAGAGTAGATAACCCTATTAAAGTACTACTTTTTTTTTATATGTCGAGTTCTATTTTTTGAAGAAATTGAAGTAATAGTTGCTTGAATTATATGAGGGGTATAAGAGCAAGTAGGTCTTGATCGATGAAAATAACTAAGATTGAGCGTTTTTTGCAAGAGATTAGTTAAGGATATTTTTTTATCGTTTTTCTATTGTAGCAGCTTCGGTAACTGTTTCCTTTAAAAACTTAAAGCGTGGCTTTTCTTTTCCATCAATAGCAACTGTTCCAGTGAACATATCAAAAGGACGAACCCATACATTATAGCCATCATATAATGCTTGATAAATAACTAGTAATTTATGAGGAGATTCTGAGTATCGAGCGACACCAAGAACGTGATACATCTTTCCTTTATAATGTTGATATAATCCAAGTTTAATCATAGCATTCTCCTTTTTAAATTATTAAAATAAATAAGAAAG
>JAESUJ010000013.1 GCA_016763165.1 Candidatus Babeliales bacterium | reverse complement strand
TTATATACTTCATGAGCTTCTTTATGTTCACCTTTAGCATGGTGAAGGCAAGCTTTAAAGAAATGTTCGTAATGTTTGCTTTTTTCTTGTTTTTCTAGAGACTCTTCAACCATAAATCCAAAGGCATGCATGGAAATAAGTGAGAGAAATAGAATTAATTTTGTTTTCATAGATAGCTCCTTTTGATACAAAAGTTTTAAACTGAGTGTATCTCAAAAGGAGCTATCTATGATAGAAACTATTAAGAATTCTCTTTTAATGTAAGGTATGATGGGACAATGTTTGTTTGTGTAAGAATCTGCTTTGCAAAGTAAGGTCCTGGGATAATTGCGAGTTGTACAGCTGTTGCAGCCGTGTCTATTGCAAAGTCTTTTACGATTTTATGCAATGGTTTATCAATTCTTTCTAGACAACTATCTTTGATTGCTTGAAATATTGTAATATCTTGTATCTTTTTTAAAATAGTAAGTGATTGATTCACTTGTATGTTGGTTATTACAAGATTACAAAGGTTTACATCTGTTGCTGATGGTTCTGCGCCATATGCAATAAGAGCAAGAGCAGTTAAGTTTTGTCCGGTTGCAATAGCAAGGCTCAGAAGAGAGTTTACACCAAATATTTCTTCACTAACTAGTATATTTGGGTTTGATCCATGATGAAGAAGGAGTTGAGCTGTGTCCTGTTGCATATTATGTATAGCCAAGAAAAGCGGAGAACATTGAATGGTTATTGTCCCGCCTTCTGCAAGCTTGAAAGAAGCTGCCATTGAAATATCATTAGGTTTAATTCCATATTCTAAAAAAGAATTAACTATTAGTATGTTTTTGTGATTAATCCCTTGTGCAAGTGCAACATCTGTTATCGCAACTTTTTTTTTAAGAAGTAACTTTACAATAGATAAGTGTGAATGCATAATAGCAAGTTCAAGTGGCGATGCATTTTCAATATGATTTTCTGTATTTGGTATAGGTATTGAAAGGTGAGATCTGTTTTCAGGATTGAAATCATGTGCTAGTAAAAGAGATACTAGTTTTTTATTACCTTGAATAATGCTTTGTATAAAAATATTACTCTCTTTTTCATCTTCTATATTTGAAAAAACATCCCAAAGCTTCTCTTCTTTAAGGTATCTTAAAAGATTATCGACCCATCTGTATGTTTCGGTATTTTCATCTTTAATGAAAGCTAGAACTTGCTCTGTCTGTTGACTTGAAATGTTTATTGTTTTATCTTTTTCTGCTTGAAGTAAGAATTCGTTTAAAAATAGGCAAATAAATCCTTTTGTTTTATCGTCTATGGTTAATATTGGTTTGCAATGATAGCCTTTTTCTTCGAAAAGGGCTATCATACCGCTAGTTCCAGGCAAATGACTAGATCCGATAGCTGCGCAAAAAGGCAGACTTTCTTTTGATAATATTTCAACCCATGCTTTATTTCGTTCATTCATGAAGAGTGCTTGATGAGAAAAATCAGAAAGAACAGTGATAGTTCTTTTGATAAACTTTTTTTCTAAGACAGATGTCTCAATAAGATTTTTTATTTTTAATTTTTCTATTTCTATTAAGTTTTCTTCTGTATTCTGTTTGCTTTTTTCAAGTGAAGCATGAGACATAAAAAAATTAAGATAATAGGTGAGTGTAGGATGATTTTTACACCATTCATATTTGTGCCATGAGGTAAGACAGGGTTTGTCTTTCCACATAAAAATACCAGATAATACGTTTTGTTGAAATGCATTTTCCTCTAGATGATTTATATCAATTAGAGTTTCTTGAGATGCAATAGTTTCTAAGAGTGCATTTTCTGCAGTTGGTCTGTTATTCAAGTATTTATTTTCTATTTCTAAAAAAACGTTTTTAGTTTTTGACATGAGTGAAGACAGATCAGTAGACATTTTTTTAAATGATTCATATCCAGTAGCAGTATGCAATGTTCCGATTAAAAATCCTTTTAGTTCTCCTTCAGCTGTTTCTATCCTATAAAAAGTAGCTGTTTTTTGATATTTTGTTTCATCTATAGTTGCAGATTCGGCATTCTGCATAAAACATACAACAATAAAAAAAAATATATACAATGACTTCATGGTATTAGTTCCTTGATTTATATAAAAAATTTAACAATTGTAATTATCCATATAAAAAAATAACATGTAGCCAAAATTATGTAAAGAAATCAAAAATTTTATAGTAAAAACCTGTTTTTTGCTATAAATCAAAGAAAAACTTAAAAAATAATTTCTTCATGCCAGCTTGTGCAAGTTGGTTGGTGAGAATTTTTTTAAAAAGAGAGGGTGAGATTGTTTCTACGTCAACACCGATCAGAGCAGTGTCTGATTGTTCAGAAAGTGCTTTGATCGAGGGATACTTATGTTTTAAGTTTGCTATTTCGCTGGATTTATGTTTTACGCACGGTCCATATATTTTTGAAGAAGTTGAATAATTGGTTGAGCATCTTTTTCTTGAGGGAATGGGTGTTTGTTTGAATGTACTATTTTCATTAAAAGTTGTACACAGTTTAGTCCGTTTTTATTGATTGCAGAAGGATCAGAGCCTACACTTAATAGAAGTTTAATCATTGATAGATAGTACGGATTTTTTGTCATACAAAATTTCATTCGTGACAGTACATTCATAAGCAGGGTATCCCCGTTAGAGTCTTTAACATGCAAGAGTTTCTCAGCCTCGTGCTTATAAAGTATTAAAAATGCTTTAACGATAGCGACTTTTAGGCCGAATAGACTAGTATTTGATATGCCAATAGTGTTTTCTTCCATCATAGCTTGAAAAATAGTTTTTTTTGTAATGTTATAATAATTATGAATATTAAGATCATGAGAATTGAAATTTTCTTGTTCAAGTTTGAGTAATTCAATAGTTTTTTGGAGATGGCGACCGTTAAGTGTTACGAATAATGGAAGGCAACGCCAATTATATGCTTTAGTATTAAGTTCTTCATCAGTTATATCTATAGAAAGGAGATAAAATTCTTGGTCTCTTTCAAGATATTTAATGCAATCATCAAAAGTTTTAAATTGATCCATAAATTCAGTGGCATCTTGTTCAATATTTTTTTCTGCAGCTGCATAACATGTGCTGCTCAATATCAATGCGATCAATAAAATTTTTTTTAGAGTTTTGTACATTCTGTTTCTTTCGTTTGGCTGCTTAAATACTGTTTTTTACTGTTTATAGATTGAAGCTGTCAGCAACTTTTTTAAAATCTTCATCAAACTTCTTTATGCCAGCTTGTGCAAGTTGGTTGTTGAGCATTTTTTTAAAAAGAGAGGGTGAGATTGTTGCTACATCAACCCCGATCAGAGCAGCAGCTTTAATATGGCTGATTGTCCGCAAAGAGGCTGCAAGTATTTGAGATGAAAAATTGTACTGATGTTTAATTTCTACCATCTCTTCAAGAAGTTCAAGTCCATCACGATCCAGGTCGTCGATGCGGCCGATAAAAGGTGAAATGTAGGTAACACCAAGCTTTGCTACACAGAGAGCATGAAGGGCTGAAAAAATAAGCGTAATGTTGAGCTTTATTCCTTCATCAACAAGTTGTTTGATGATCGGCAAGTATTGTTGATCAAATGGAATTTTAACAATAACATTGTCATGTAATTTTGCTATTTTTCGAGCTTGTTCTAAAACTTTTGCAGGCTCTTTTTCTGTAATTTCTACGCTGACAGGACCTTTGACATGGGTACAGATTTTTTCAAGAGCTTCACTTGCTGGTTCTGATTGTTGTGACAGAAGCGAAGGATTTGTTGTGACGCCATCAACAAGACCCGTTTTAATCAATTCAATAACTTGATCAGCATCTGCACTATCAATAAAAAATTTCATTATTTATCCTTTAACTACAAAATTAATCAGTCTATTTTTAACAAATATTCTCTTGATGATGGTTTTATTTTCTAACCATCGTTGCGCAGCAGTTGATGCTTTCGCTGTAATTGTTTCTTCTGACTCACGAGTAGAAACAGTGATTGTTGTACGAAGCTTTCCATTGATTTGAATTGCAATATTAAGTGAACTTTTAATAGTTAATGCAGGATCAAAGCTTGGCCAGCGACAATTTTTAAGATCAATATTGAGCAGTTGGTCGAGTAACTCACTTGCCAGATGAGGAACCATTATCGAGAGTGAAGTTAAAAACTCTTGGAGCATTTTTTTTGAAAAAACAAGCTTCTGAGCTTGTGCATGGTTTAAAAATTCCATGGCAGAAGCAACAGCAGTATTTACTTTGAAATCATTCAGACGTTCTTGATAATCTTTCATAAAACTATGGAATAAACGATGATCTGAATCTTTTACATCAACATCATTTTCTGTCAAATGTTCTTGGTTCGTTACATAGACCCAGAGCCGTTTTAAG
>JAESUJ010000092.1 GCA_016763165.1 Candidatus Babeliales bacterium | reverse complement strand
CAAAAAAATATTTTTCAAAATGAGTAGATTACTTTTTTCTTTTAAATTCTCTTCTGCTTCAATATTTTCTTCATCAACTTGATCAGAGATTTCTTCAGAATTTTTCGCAACAATTGCCGTAGCAGACAAGGATGTCGCTCCAAAAATATAAAAACATGTGACAAAAAATAACAATATTTTTCTCATCATCCAACCATCAGTTTTGTTACTTATCAAAATACTATACAAATACTCTTTTTGATCCATCTCAAAAGAATACATCATAAAGTAACCCAAATATAAAACAATCACAATAAGAAAAGATTAGAAAGGGGCTTTCTTTGAAGAAAACCCCCATGAAATTATATAAAAATGACTTTTTTTAAGAAAAAGACTAATAGAGCAACATCTCTTTTGCCTTTTCGATCAAGGCATCAATTGCTACTCCTGACTCCTGTGAACCATCAGATCGACGAACAGTTACCACTCCCTGCTCAATCTCACGACCACCAACAACCAGCATCATTGGTATTTTTGAAAGTTGAGATCGACGAATTTTTGCAGAAATTTTATCACTTGATGCATCAATTTCGACCCGGAAACCAGCAGCTTGTAGCTGTTTTTGATATTCACGCGCACCAGCCTCTTGCTTGTCGGTGATAGTCAAAACAGTCATTTGAACGGGAGATAACCAGAAAGGCAAATGCCCCTTTGTATGCTCAATTAAAATCCCCATAAAACGCTCAATCGAACCATAAATTGCCCGATGAATAATAACCGGCTCAGCTTTAGATTGATCAGATTGTACAACTCCAATTTTGAAATTATGAGGCATGTTGAAATCAACCTGTACCGTGCCACACTGCCATAATCGACCAAGACGATCTTCTATTTGAATTTCAATTTTAGGACCGTAAAAAGCACCCTCTCCATCTTTCATTTCATAGTCAAGATTTAAAGTATCAAGTCCTTTTGTCAGGGAGCTGATAGACTGCGACCACATTTCATCAGTTCCCATCGATTTGATAGGACGAGTGGCTACTGCAATTTTCAACTCTGTAAACCCAAACGGTTTATATATTTTTTGTGTCAATTCAAGAACTTTAACAATTTCATCTTCCAACTGAGCAGGCATACAGAAAATATGCGCATCATCTTGTGTAAAGCTTCTTACACGAAACAATCCATGTAAAACACCTGACAATTCATACCGATGACATAGGCCATATTCAGCAATTCTCATTGGTAGCTCACGATACGAATGCGGCTTTTGTTTGAAAAATAGAACGCATGAAGGACAGTTCATAGGGCGAATCCAATGTGGATGACCTTCAACCATCACCTCATATGCATTTTCTTTGTAATTATCATAATGTCCGGAAGTTTTGTATAAAGATTCATGATTCAACAAAGGTGTTTTAATTTCAACGTAGCCATCTTTTTCTTGTAAATGACGAGACCATGCCAATAATTCATGAAAAATCTTTGTTCCCTTAGGATGAAAAAAAACCCCTCCAGCAGATTCTTCATGAAAACTGAATAGATCCAACTCGGGTCCTAAAGTTCGATGATCATATTTTTTTGCCTCTTCGACACGCTCAAAATAGGCATCCATATCTTCTTTTGTTAAAAATGCTATGCCAGTGATTCGTTGCAAAGCGATACCACTTCGATCAGCACGCCAATAAGATCCTGAAACAGCAGTCAGTCTGAAATGCTTGATCTCACCAAGTCGCTCAACATGACCCCCACGACATAAATCAAAAAAATCACCTTGATAATAAATTCCAACTGTTTCACCAGGAATTCCATCAATCAATTCCTGCTTAAATTGGTTATTCGGGTAGAGAGCAGAAGCTTCAGCTTTTGGAACCTGTCCACCTCTGATTTCATAATTTTTTTTTGCCAACTCATGCATACGTTTTTCAATAGCTGGCAAGTCATCAATAGTAAAGTTTTTTTCTGGTAAAAAATCATAGAAAAAACCATGTTCTGTCACGGGCCCGATAGTTAATTTAGTCTCAGGATAGAGCTCAGTTACTGCTTGAGCCAATAAATGTGCTGCAGAATGTCGCAATGCAAACAATGGCGTTACTTTTTCTTCCATGATCTTTTCCTTACTATTTTATTTTCAATATAATTTATTTTAAATATTAATCGATAAGCTTAAAACGACGAGTGATTTTTTCAGCCATAATTACAAGTGCACCATCGCCCATAACATTCGCAGCTGTTCCGAATGGATCTTGCATCAAATACAATGCTGTAATTAATGAAATCATGTCTGGTGAAAAATGAAACATTGATTCTAAAACAGGAATCATAACCATAATTCCACCACCAGGAATACCTGCAACTGCTAGCATTGAAACAACAAAATAACCCAAGAACCAAAAATACTCTATCAACCCAGGAAACTCACCAGTAAAAATACTTTTGGTAACAAGTGCTAACAAAGGAATACTGACCGCATCACCTAAAAGATGTACATTTGCCAAAATAGGAATAGCAACATGTGACAATCCTTCATGGACACCATTTTTTTCTGCAGAATTCAATGTTACCGGAATTGCTGCTGTACTCGACATCGTACTTAAAGCAGTCATATAACTTGGCAATGCATTCAATAGTTTTTCTCGCATTAATGAAAAGTTTCCTGCTTGACTCACTAAGTACCAGATACAAAGAAAAGACCAATGCAAAACAATCATTCCTATAAATGTTAATGAATAATCACCCAACACTTGCTGAAGAAGACCTTCACCTTGAATTTTAAGTAAAAATCCACAAACATATATTGGTAAAAAAGGTAGCAAAACGCGCCGTATTAAAAAATCGACATATCCTTTCAGACGAGAAATGAAACTCTCACACGCTTTTATTGGGTACCATGTCAATAAAATACCAACAACCACTGCAAGAATTAAGGCCTGCTCTGAACGGATGAAAGTTGGCAAATTAAAAGAAAAATATGGTTCAATGGTCCACATCGATTGCATACTTGCAAACTTAACACCTTGTTGAGCAAGAAATGGCATTGCAAGCCCACACAGACCATAGGAAGTCATTCCAACAATAAAGTTTGAAACGCAGACTAACCCCAAAATAACTGCTAAAATAAGAGGTGCATTTTTACGCAATGATAAAATACCACTTGAAACATAGCTAAAGATTAAAAAGGGAAGCAGTGCCATCAGAAAAGTTTTGAAAATTACACTAAATGTAAAAATTGATCGTACCATCACCAGAGGCATCAACTTGCCTCCAAAAAGTACTACAGCACATATTCCCAACAATTGTAACGGAAGAGGAATTCGTATCATTGCAGACCCTCACTTTAAATAAAAAAATATTATTAACTACTTTACACAGCCCCTTCTGAGACTTGAGATTCTACATTATTATCAACAGCTTGCTTTACAGTCGCTTCTGCAACCTGCTGCTCGTTTGCCTTCGAATATCTCATCGAAAGTTCAATTCGCTCAACTTGCTTCATCTGAGCATCAAACCCATATAAATATCGCGAAAAACTCACACGCAAGTCTTTTTTAACTGTTTTTATATGTCGCTTTACCTGTTGAATTTT
>JAESUJ010000091.1 GCA_016763165.1 Candidatus Babeliales bacterium | reverse complement strand
TTTTTCATAAGTTGACGAGCAAGATGTATTGAATGGAATCGTCCACCAGACGCTACAACTACTTTCATTATCGACTACTTTGCATTAAATGCTCTGTATCAAGTAGAACAAACTTCCACGTATGCGGATCCCATGCAAACATCAATGTTTTTTCTAACCACTCTTTTTTTAAAAATTCAGGTTTAAGCAGAACTGAAATATCATCTGATTGCCATGGCTTCATGCGGTTGTTAATAAAAACTTCTCCCATTGATCCTTCCACTCGTGAAACATCAGGTGGCACTTCAAACCATGCCGTTTCATTTTCTGTAACCTTAAAACGATATCCCCCAGGTATTGGCTCTGATAGAATCGTACCTTGAGAGGGGAGCTCGGTTGTGAAAAAAAGATAATCAATAACATGATAGACTCTTAGATCATCATTTTTACTAAATAATTGTAATCCCTGCTGAAGTCCTGAAGATATTAAAAAGTTCTGATTTTTACATGAATACGGCACGATAAAGAATAAATACTGATCAGACGGATATTCTGCTACAACCTCGTGCATTGCAGCATCGCGCGCATCAGTAATTTCTTGCCGAATGGAAAGATTATGAAAAGCTCGTGCTCCTCCCATAAACAGAACAAATAGCAAAAAATACTCTGCAACTTTCTTTGAAAAAGTAATATGTGCAAGATGATGTAATAAAAGAACAAAAAAAGGAATACCTAAAGCAAAATATCTTGTTGATGGATTTCCAATAAAAATACCCCATGAACTGGCAGAAAAAGAGAGCAGTAACCATAGAATAAATAGACGATCTTTTGAGATCTTAAAAAAGTACCAGACAATCCAAGCAGAAAATAAAAGAGTTAGAATTAGAGCTATCAGGGTCGTACTTTCTTGTAGTCCCCAAAACGGTCTCAATCCTTGAATAATATTCGGAATTGTTCGTGTCTGTACAAAGTTAAGACTGTTTTTAAAAAGAGTGCTCAGAGCTTCTGGTGCTGAACTTTTCAAAGGTCCTAATAAAATAAATCTTAAAAAAAGGCAGAGACCCGTCGTTGCAAAAAAAGGAATAATTTCATACAGACGAGGTCGATAAAAAAGAAATAAAAATAAAAAAAGTGGAATAGGAGCAATGATGTATAAATCATATGATAATGTCGCCCAAAAATAAAAAACTAATGATAAAATATAATAGATTTTTTTATTTTGTAAAAAATATAAAATGTAACAAAAAGCACTCAAAAATGTTATAAAACATGCTGTTGAAATGAGTACGGTCTGACTCAACAACGAAGGGGTTAATGAAGGATGCGTAGCCCAAAGAAGTCCTAAAATTATCGATTGATACGCCGTATAAAAATAAGAAAAAATAACAGCCAAAATCCCAGCAGATGCCGCATAAAACAGTGCAGCCATCAGTGTGTATCCATAAAACCATCGCCCAAATAGATACCATTCCAACAAATGCATATGTTGCCACAATGGGCGAAATAATGAACCAAAACTTGTTGATAGATCCATCTCGTTGTAGGGAGCGCTGCTTCCACCCACATGATTCTGCCAATAATGATGCCATGATGGTGCTAATCGAGCATCTTGTAAAACACCAAAAAAGTCACAATCAAAACCCATTTTATAAAAAGGAATACCAAATAAAAGAAAAAATAAAAGAGTAACACCTATAAAAATCTGCCACCTAATTCTGATTCTCACTTCTATCTCCTTTACTATATTTTGACTAAATGTTCTTTTTCAACTGGTACGAATTTCCACATTGACGGATCCCAAGAAAAAATAACAACCGTATCAATGAACTCTTTTTTACGATATTCAGATTTTAAAAAGATAGAAATATCTGTTGCCTTGCATGATGATATTCGATGATTGATAAAGACTGACCCTAAGGCTCCTTCTATTTTTTGAATATCATGAGGCACTGAGAACCAAATACGTTTTGGATCTGTTACCTGCAAGCGATATCCTTCATCAATTGTATAAACTTCAATCATTCCCTCGGAAGGAAAACTATTTGTACATAAAGAAACTTTTTGAAAATAATACAGCATCAAATCATCATCCTGGCTCAGAAAACGGAGTGCTTGTTCAAGACCGGATGAAAGCAAGAAGGTCTGATGCTTACATTCATGCGGTGCAATTAAAAATATATATTTCTTTGATGGATAATGACTCAAAACTTCATGCAAAGCAATATCTCGTGCATTTGTAAACTGCTCTCGATTGACAAAGTTTTCAAATGTACGCAATCCACTAAATAAAATGATACATAACAAGAGATACTGAGCGCTTCTATTAGAAAAAACATGAGACAAAAGCAAGTGAATAAGTAACACAAAAAAAGGTAATCCTAAACAAAAAATTATTGCAGAACCACTCAGAAGAAAAACAGCCATTGTAATAATAAAAGAGAGAACAAGCCAAAGAATCAAACGTCGATCTTTTTTCTCATGCAGATAATGATAGCCAACCCATACACAAAACAGCATTGAAATACTAAGCGCCACCAACGGAGAGCTGTAACCCAACCCCCAAAAAGGTTTTAACATCTGCATAAAGTTCATGCTTGCTGCTTGAACATATGAAGAAAGACTGAATTGTAATGAATGAGACGTTCCAATCAGAAGAAACCGAACTCCTATCCATGCTCCTGTCAAACAAAAAAATGGAAGGATTTCGTACCATTTTAAATAATTAAATAAAAACCAGAACAGACATAATAACGGTGTAGCAATAATTAAACATTCATACGTTAAGATGCTGGCAAGATATAAAAACAGTGATAGAATATAAAAAATAGATTCTCTTTTTTGAGAATACCAAATAAAACAGAGAAGGCTTAGTGCAAGAAGAAAATATGCTGCTGAAAAAAGTGCTGTGATACTCAGAAATGCAGGACTCAATGCGGGATGCACAACATACAAAGCTATTAGTATAATCGCATCAAGAAAAGAATAAAAATATGAAAAAACAACAGCTAAAACTCCTGCAGTTAAAGCAAAAAAAAGCAACGAACAGAAAATATATCCTAACCACCAATTGCCAAATAAGTGTAACTCCAATGCATGCAGACTTTGCAAAATAGGCCTATAAAAATATATATATGGAGAATCACTTATTATTTCATTAAGTGGATAATAAGATTGAATTGACTCAGTTGACCATATGGCACTCCACGAATCAACTGTTTTTAGTTGATAGAGTACTTCAAAAAAATGAGAATCTATGCCCATTTTTTGAAATGGAAAAGCAAATATTAAAAAAATTGTACATGTAACAGCTATAAATAACCAAAAACGCGCCATGCCTTTCATCTTTGCTCCTGAATGCCATGATCATGATTTTTATTAGATAATAACGAACTAAAATATTGAATTGTCTTCAACAATCCTTCTTGCAAAGAAGTGCCTGGATACCAATTGAGCAATTTTTTTGCAAGCGAAATGTCTGGACATCGACGTTGAGGATCATCTGATGGACGATCTTGATGTATAATTTGACTTGTTGTTTCAGTTAATTTAATGATTTCTTCTGCCAGTTTTTTTAAAGTTATTTCATCTGGGTTTCCAAGATTAACAGGACCAGAATGAGAAGACGGATCTACTGTGAACTTAAATATACCCTCAATTAAATCATCAACATAACAGAATGATCGTGTACTTTTTCCATCGCCATACATATGCAAAGGTTTTTGCTGAAGCGCTTGTACAATAAAATTGCTTACAACTCGACCATCATACATGTCCATATAAGGTCCATATGTATTGAAAATACGAATAATTTTTGTTTTTACATTTTTTTTCCATAAATAATCATGGCATAATGTTTCAGCTGCCCGCTTACCTTCGTCATAGCATGATCTTATACCGATTGGATTCACATTTCCCCAATAGCTTTCTGTCTGTGGATGCTGCAATGGTGAGCCATATATTTCACTTGTAGACGCTTGTAAAAACAATGAATTATAGTTTCTAGCCAACTCTAGCAAATTATATGTTCCAAAAATAGATGTTTTAAATGTCTTAATAGGATCAGATTGATACCGTGGTGGAGATGCAGGACAAGCAAAATTTAAAATAATATCTGCAGGAATATCGATAGGTTTTGTGATATCAGATTCAATAAATGCAAAAAGTGGATCGTTTTGCAATGATGTTAAATTCTGTATTGAACCACTGCTTAAATCATCTAACGCAATAACACGAAATCCTTCAGCACAAAAACGTTTGCATAAATGACTACCCAAAAAACCAGCACCGCCCGATATTAAAACTGTTTTTACCACCTTGTCCCCTCTATTCCTTATGTAAAATACGATCTATAAGATATGCTGGTCGTCCTTTGACTTCATGAAATATACGCATGATATACTCTGCCAAAATACTTAATGTAAGCATTTGAATTGTACTAAAGAAAAAAAGCGCTAATAAAATTGTAGGAAACCCTCGAGGCATATCAGTTGTGAAAGCTCGAACACAATAAAAGATACTTGCTATAATAGTCATAACCACAGCAAGTGATGCAAAAGCTGAAATATACTCAAGCGGTTTATAAGAAAAACTTACAATTGCTCGCTTCGCCCAGAAGAAATTTCTAAAAAAATTAATACTTGTTTTTCCACTCTGTCGATCATCACGTACATACGAAACACCGACTTGACGAAATCCAACCCATGAACGGAGTCCACGGATATAAACATCTTTTTCTGGAAGTTTTTTGATTGCCTCAACAACACGCCTATCCATAATACCAAAATCACCAGCATCTAATGGAATGTTCAAATATGATAACCAGTTGAAAATTCTATAAAAACAAAAATAAAAAAAACGTCGTATGATGCTTCCTTTTCGTCTTTTTCGAATGCCATAAACAACGTCAAATCCTTCTTCCCATAAAGGAATAAATGTTGCTATTACCCCTGGTGGATCTTGAATATCACCATCCATTAAAACAATTCCATCACCTTTAGCATGATGCAATCCAGCTAAAAAACTTGGTTGCGATTCACCAAAATTACGTGACATGATAATAACTTTTACGCGATCATCTTGTTCAACAAGCGAGTGATAGATCATCAAAGAATCATCAGTGCTCACATTGTCAACATACAACAACTCAAAATCATAATTATCGAGTGCGTCAAATACAGATTTAACTCTGTTATATAACGATTCTAAATTACCACTCTCATTGTAACATGCAGCAATAACAGTAATAATTTTTTTCTTCATCTGCTTCCCATTAATTATTTTTCTACTTCGATAATTGTTGCATACAAAGCTCCTGCTGGAAGCCATGTCATATACGGCTCTAAAACACGTAGCTTACGTGCAAAAGATGGAAAAAAACAATAATATTTTGTAGATACTTTTCCTATGCTTTCTGAAATGCTTTTTGTGTAGCGAGGAAATAATAACGTTGCATTTTGATCAATGGGACTATTTCTAAATGTATGCACAGTTAGTGGATTGAAAGGATTTAATTCAAAAATGATAATCCGTCCACCTTTTTTTGTAATGCGAGCAAGTTCTCTAATAAAATGCTCATGTTGATTAAATTTTATATGATGAAATACACCTGCTGCATAAACAAGATCAAACTTTTTATCCTCGTATGGAAGCGTATCATCTTCTAGAACATCAAACTGTATACCATCTTTGCATGTATGCTTAGCATGTTCTATGCTTTTAGAAGATGGATCGACTCCTTGAATAGTTGCTTTTGGAAAGTATTTATGAGCATATTGCGTCATAAGACCATCACCACAGCCAAAATCAAGCATATCTATTGGCTGATCCAGATACTCAGGAAACCATGATGCCATTTTTTCTATTTTATATTCAGCGAAAAACTCTCCTGTTTCTCCTGAAAGTCGTACATCTTTATTCTGAATTTCCCTATATTTTTCTATGTAATCATCAAATTCATGTTTTAAAGATTTGCCCATCTCTTTCTGTTTTTGCATTGCTGCCTCCTTTTTCATAGTGCATGACTGCCCTCGCCAAATCGCTCTATGTATTTTTTCAACTTTTTTTCTGCTTGCATAAAGTGATCTGTATACCAAATAATTGTCTCTTGTATGCCTTTATCGAATCCCCACTGAGGAGACCATTGCAAAACATCCCGAGCCTTTTTTGAACTCAAATGTTGCGCAGGAATTTCATTGCTCGCTCTGTTTGTAATAATAGGCTGTAGATCACTGATGCCCATCCTGTCAATAATAGCCCGAACAACATCTATAACTCTTAATGGCTTATCGGTACTTAAATTAAATGCCTGACCAGCAAGCTCTTTTTCTTGTAATTGCTCTGCTAGCGTGAGATATCCATCAACAACATCTTTAACATAAATATAATCACGAATTAATGTTCCATCAGATCGAATAACCGGACGTTCATGATGCAAGAGAGAATATATTGTTCCAGGAATAATACGATTAAAATGCAAGTCTCCACCACCGAAAAAATTACCGCATCGAGTGATAGCAACTGGCACTTTGTATGTTTTCGCATATGATTGCGCAATAAGATCAGTACAACTTTTTGAAACATCATACGGATGAATTCCCTGTAAAGACATATCTTCAGTGTAAGGAAGAGTTTTCTGCTCACCATATGCTTTATCGCTTGATGCTAAAACAACCTCTTTAATCCATGGCGAAAGCCGACATGCCTCAAGTAAATTCCATGTTCCTTCAATATTTGATTTAAAAGTAGAGATAGGAGAACGATTTGCATGACCAACAATCGCCTGGGCTCCTAAATGAAAAATAGTTTCGATTTCTTGTTCATTTAAAATACGTAATAAAAGATGATAATCCAATAAATCACCTTGAATAACCGTAACATATTCTAACAAATTTTCTTGTGCACAGAGCGACCAAGGATCCAAATCTCGTAACAAAACAACAACCCGTGCTCCATAGCTACATAGTTTTTTTATAATCCATGGTCCCAATAAACCAGTTGCTCCCGTAATAAAAACCTTACGATTTTTCCAATACTTTTGTCGCTCCATTCTTTTCCTTTTTATAAAAAGAGAATTAAAATGCTTGTACTGAGCTTGCCGGAGAAAATGATTTTTTCTG
>JAESUJ010000090.1 GCA_016763165.1 Candidatus Babeliales bacterium | reverse complement strand
TGATATTATTAAATAGTGCATGTAGGTATGTGCAAAGAATTGCAATTATGCAAAGAGGTGCTCGTTAAATAAATATGGGTAGAAAAGAGGAGGGAGTTCAATGAATTTCAAAAAAAATATTTTATTAAGCCTATTGGCTTGTTTGTTGTGGTCTAATGTTGTTCAGGCAGGTGAGCCTGGTCTGGTTAAGAAATCTATAAATTATTTCTTAAATGGTGCTTCGTTAACTGAAGAAGAAGAGAAGCAAGTGGAAGATAATAAAAAGGCATCGCAACAAAAAAAATCAGATAAGAGAGTTGAAATTGAGGCTGATCGCGAATCAGAATATTCTTTTCCATTCTCTCAAAAATCTAGTATGGCTGGGATGTTGAGTAGAAATATTGAAAGACATTTAGTCTGGAGCGTCTCGTCTACGATCTTCCTTAGTATTCAAGATCTTATTTTCAAGGGAATTCTTGATGAAGGACTGAATAGAATTAAAAGAAAAGTACAGAGATACTGCCTGACTTCACCATTAGTTAAAAATACGATAATTGAAGAAGATTTATATTTGGATGATCTTATTTTAAGTGAAGAAATACGTGGTCTAGCTCAGTCGATCATTGGCACTTTTAAGAATACAGAAATATCAAGTGGATGTTTACCATCTTTTTTAGGTGGAAAATCTTCTGTAAGTCGTGTTCGATTTAATGGATATTTGTTTCATGGTCTTCCAGGAACTGGTAAAACTGAATTAGCAAAAATCATCGCTTCTGAAATCAGTCGAGACTCTGAGCTTGGCGAAGCTAAAGATATAAAATATTATGAAGTTTCAGGTCATAAGCTAGCAACTGCAAATTTAAATGAAATCGAAGATTTTATAGGTATGATTGAGACAAGTAATGCTTTAACAATTGTAGTCATAGATGAATGTGAAACTTTTTTAGCTGATACACAGGGTAAGTCTAGCAAAAATATGAGTAAGGGTGTTAATGCTTGGGTAGAATATACAGGTAAGCCTAGCTCTCATGTACAATTCTTTTATATGACAAACTTTGAAAAATCAATTGATAAGCGTATGCGTCGTCGTATGGATTTTATCGAATTTAAATATCCAGACTTACAAGGACGAATCAAGCTTCTGGATCGATATATTGAGAAAGAATTTCTATTGGATAAAGCGTTTTCAGCTGGAGAGCGGGCTCAAATTGAACAATTATTTAATAAAGATACTTTAGAAAATATTGCTCAGCGGTTATGCATTCCACAAGAAAACTCTACAGTTTTTGACTCTGGTAATGTGTTTGCACCATCTAATATTGAAACTATTATGGTTGAGATGAAAAGTCGATCGATTGGACTTGGTTGTCATGGAGTTCCAACTGCAAGCATCATGAACGCAGTGCTCGATCAAGCAATTGCTCGAAAAAAAGGGGATTGCTTAATGGAGCAGATTCAGGAATATCCAGAGACAAAGATGAGTTTTTAAGTAATATCATCATAGAGCTCGATATATTGCAGAATAATTAATTTTAAAACTAGTTTTAAAGCGGCATCTTACATCAAGGTGCCGCTTTTCCTGTATAAGCCTTTTTTTTGTATAAAATTGCCAACCGTCTTAATTTTTGTCAGACTGGCAATATTATTAAGATATTATAAAAAATATAGGGTTTATATGATTTTTGAAAAAAAACAGTTTCTATTGTCCATAGTTTTATTGAGTTTAGGATTGAGTCTTTATGCAGGGGAAGATAAACAAGAAGAATGCAAAGAAAATCAAGAAGAGTGCAAAGATAATAAAGGAAAATCTAGAATCAGTGATGATGCATTGCAACTGTCACTGGAAGCTACATGCATAGAAGCTAAAGAGAGTGAATACTTTAAAGAACACCCAGAAAATTTTAACGCGTTTACTAATGAATTGTGGAGAGGGCTTGGTAAGAGAAAAGGTGAAAAAGCATTTTTAGAGCAAAACTCTCTTTTGTATTCACATGCTCATCCTTCTGTTCAGTCGAGTACTTTTTTTAAAAAGTTCGTTATGCCTTTTGAAGGTGCAATTATGCTTGCATTGATATATAAAGTTCCTAATTTATTCACCTCTATTTTTTGTGATGGTCTTTTAGAAAAGGGTGCGCAGCGACTGTGTAAAAAAATTAATAATAGAGTTTTTGCATCACATTTAATTAGTACATCGAATATAGCTAATGATTTAAACATTGATGACTTGGTACTCGATCCGTCTGTTTATCGTCAGTTGGTTGCTGGGATTGGTTCTTTTTCAAATATTGCAAAAAACAAAGGGCGTGCACAATTTAATGGCCTTCTATTTTATGGTGAGCCGGGGACAGGAAAAACTGAAGCAGCTCGAGTGATGGCATCGATGATTAGTCGAAACAATGATATTTATTATCATGAATTATGTGGCGAAGTCTTAGCGGGAGCGTCTCGTGAAGAGTTACGAGATTTTATTGATTCCTTAAAAACATATCGTAAGCCAACAATTATTTTAATTGATGAATGTGAAAAATTCTTATTAGATCGTCGATTGGGTCTTCGTAAAGGAGAAAAGATTCCTGAAGGATTGTCTGAGTGGCTTAATTTCACATCAAAACCAAGCAAATATATTCAATTTATTTATACAACTAATTATAAAGATAAGATTGATAAAGCAATGATGCGAAGAGTACACCCTATTAAATTTGCATTACCTAAGGTTAATGATCGAGCACAGTTATTATATACTTTTTTTGATAAATACTTTCTTAAAGATCTCATTTATACAGATGACGAGCGTTGTCTGATGCAGGAAACCTTCACTTTTGATTACTTTAAAGAGATTGCAAAGCAGCTTGTTTATACAAGAAAAGATAGTAATGGTAAGGTTATTGAGGAAGATAAGTTTTCTCCAGCTAATATTGAAAATATTGTTAACGATGTGAAGAACTTCAGCATAGCTGTGGATGAGCATGGAGTACCAATGAAAGAATTTTTTGAAAATATTGTTGCTCGAGCATTACAGGTTAAAACAGAAGAAGTCGATACAGAGAGGCGATTGTTTGGATTAACTTTTGAAGATGTCGCTGCATCTGCAGCATAAATATAAATAATAAAACTTAGTTTTAAGAGAGCGTTTACGATAAGCGCTCTCTTTTTTTTTGAAAAAAAATGGAAAATAATCTATGCTCTTCAAGTGAGGATCTATTGATTTAAAATGTATAAACGGATGATGAAAGAAAATATATGAACAGACCTGTTGATAAGCAAACGATCTATATTATTGATGGATCATCTTTATTGTATCGATCTTTTTATGGGTTAAGTCCTATGCATACCAGCAAGGGGATTGGCGTCCATGCTCTGTATGGTTTTTGTCGTGCAATAAAAAAAATAATAGATGATTTCGATCCTTCTTTTTTGGTGATTGTTTGGGATTCTCCGGGGAGAACAACGCGCAAGGAGATTTATGAAGAGTATAAAGCAACACGTCAGGCAGCACCCAATGATCTATTTGATCAAAAAAAATTATTCTGTGAATGGGCGGAAAAGATTGGAATCTTACAAGTTATGTCTCAGGGTTGGGAAGCAGATGATATTATAGCTCGTTTGGCTCGTGATGCTGTGGATAAAAATGTATTGATTATTGGTCCAGATAAAGACATGCATCAATTGATTTCATCCTCAATTGAAATGTATGATCCGATGAAGAAAAAGCGGTATACAAAGGTTGAGATTGAGAAAAAATATGGTTTTGAAGTTTCAAAAATACCGTTTTATTACGCCTTAGTCGGTGATAGTTCAGATAATATTCCTGGTGTTAAAGGAGTTGGTCCTAAAACAGCAACAACATTAGTTCAGCAATTTCAAAGCATTGATGATATGTACGAGCAGATTGATGAAATTATAAGCGCTTCAAGTAAAAAAAAGATTCTTGAAAATGAAGAAAATGCTCGATTAAGTCTTAAGCTTTTTTTGCTAGAAAATCCTGACATTTCAGTTTCTGAAAAAGAGATGTTCTTTGATAAAAAGTGGTGGGAAAAAGGATATCATTTTTTTGTTGAGCATGAATTTAGAAGTTTAGTTCCTGAGGAAATGTGGCAGCAGAAACAACAAGAGAATCGGCCCGAAAAAAAAGGAATAACAAGATTAGT
>JAESUJ010000012.1 GCA_016763165.1 Candidatus Babeliales bacterium | reverse complement strand
TCTGAATACTTTCACAACATGATATAATTACAACATGAATTTAATAGATTGACAATCGGGGTATGGTGAAAGAAGCCTGTTCTCTATAAAAACGATCATTTTTAATAAAAAAGACTCAAAAACAAGAAAAAAGAGAGGGTTCGATTAAAAACCCTCTCTTTTTAAAGATAATCAATATTTAATGTTTTCTAGCTACTTTTCTTCATCAACAAGAGATGAAACAAAGTTTTGCATAAACTCTTCAAACTGTTCGCGCTCTTCAGAACTCATAGCCTCTATTTCTTTCTGAGCCTGCTGCACTTGCTCCTCGCTCGGTGGCTGTACATTTTGCATGAAGTTTTCAAAATCTTCAGGATTTTCAGATATCGTCTGCTTCATAGCATCAACGACCTCTTTCATTTCCTCTTTCCCTGGCAAGGAACCTGAAGCTGTAAAGGAAGTCTTCTGATTTCCGGCTCCAAATTCACGTTTGTGTAACATTTTCGGCAGTGCTGGTTCTACCGGATTTATAGCTTCTACAGTTTCAGCTTCTTGACTATTTTCAGAATCTGCCTTACCAACAATTTCTTCTATTGAAGAAGATGGCTCATCAATTTTTTTTTCAGCTTCTATAAAATCATCATCTTCTTTTCTGTCTTTTATTTTTTCTTCATTTTTTTCTTCTGGCTTGCTAATTTCTTTTTCTTCTTGTTTAACTTCTCTTTTTTGACGAGTTTCTCTTCTCTGCAAACGTTCTTTACGTGATGGCGTTGCCTTAGAAAAATACTCTTCAGCCTTTGATGACTGCTTGGCTTGAAGTTTAGCCTCAAGGGATGCAAGTCTATTTTTCAAAGCACGATTCTTACGCTTTAAAGCAATGACCTGCTCTTCTTCAGTTGTTATTTCATTACTTGAAACTGATCTTCTATGACCCTTTAAAGCTTTTTGTAGCTCAGACAATTCAAGATCCTGATCGAAAACATACGACTTCAATCCTTTTAACATGGAACTCAGAGTATCATCTTGTACTTGCGTTGTTTCATACATATCTTGCAATGCACTTAAATCAAGCTCTGTAGCTTCTTGCTCTTCTTTTAATGATTCTACCTCTTTTTTCAGCTGTCGTTTTCGCTTTCTAGAAATATCATCTGCTTCTAAAGATGAATTCAATTCTTCTAATTTAACACGATGCTCAACTTGTTCTTGCATCACACGACCAATTTCTTTCTTGAGCAACTTACGATTTGAAACATTATCTTTTTTAATTATCTCAAGACTCTCTATATGCTCAAGCGTAGCAGTATGTTCTTTTTGTAACGATTGAACAATGCCCTCAAATTCCTTTGCCTGCTCATGCGTTGACTCAAGCTGTTTTTTAATTCTCTGCAGTCGACCAGACAATGCTTTTTCTGTCTCTACATAACTTTCTTGTAATTTTTTCATGCTTTTAATCTGAGTCACTGCATACGCTTTTTCATTGCTTATTTTTTCAAGATCTATGCGCAAGTTATCCATTGATTCTTTTTGACTAAGTATTTTCTTGTTTAGATCAAGACTCTCTTTTTTAAATCTATCGTACTGCCGTTGTATATGCTTTTTCTCAAGTTTCAATGTTTTCTTATCTTCTTCAGACCTCTCCAAAGAGACGGTCAGTGTTCTATTTTGATCAACTAACCCGTCTGTTTCATTTTGCAATAAAGAGACGAGCTCATTTACTTCCTTATAATCAGATAAAGCTCGACGTAATGCTTTCTCTGCCTCAAGTTTTTCTCTTTCAGCCTGTTCTAATGAAACTTCTAACTCAAAGTTTTTACGACTTCCTTCCTCAACTGTTTTATTAGCGGAGTATGTCGCTTCTTTTCGTGCTTGTTCTGCAATACTGCTTTTAAGCTCTGCATTCTTTAAGGTTTTTTCAACTGATACAAATTCTTGTTCTTTTTTTACCAACTCACCTTCTGTAACTTTATTTTCTCGTTCTGTATCTTTTAATTGTCTAAGTAACGCCTCATAATCCGATTCATACTTTTCTGTCTGATCTTTGAGAACTGTTCTTAAACGCTTAACTTCTTCTGACAGCTCAAGATTGACAGAAGTAATCGGCTGTTCACTGATAGTCCCTTTTGCTCTAAAGTTACCATATTTAATTGTTTTTTCTTCAACTAAGGCTGCTATCTTTTTCTTTGATAATAATGATGACCCAGACCCTATTAGGTCATTTAATGCATATAAAACAGCCAGACGTACATGCCTGACGACATCACCAGGAATATGACGAGTAGAAGTCATACGCTGAATTAATGTATCAGCCTGTTGCTGAGTTTTTACCAACATATCAATACGATCTTTACGCTGCATTAAAGAATCAAACTGCTTATCTGCAACAGTTTTAATAATCGACAGACTTGAATGAACCCACTCTTTATTTTTTTTAAACCGATCTGTAAAATCTTGTTTCTCCTGCTCATTCTCCTCACCTTGATGAATAATCGCACTTAAATAGCTTGTTTTTTCATCAAAATCCTGACGCATCATCTCTTTCCATACTTGAGAAATCTTCAAAGGACTTTCAAGAGATAATGACTTTTTCTTGCGCCCTTGATCAGTAGAAGTTAAATCAAAAAAATTTGAGCTTGCATCTTTGGTATCTAATGTTTCATTTATATCTTTTTTACTTCTGTCTGGACTTAAAAATTCAACTTTTTTTGAAGATTTTTGTTTACGATTTTTCTGTTTAATAGAGCCTCTTTTTTCAAACTTAACATCTTTGTTTTTATCCTGTTCAACCAGTCGCTCACTCTTCATTGATAATGTAAGGTTTTTTCTTGAAAGTTTTTTTTCATCTCTTCGCAATACTTTTGAAACTTCGATCACTGGGATACTGCTTTCTTGATCATCTTCAAGAGCAATAAGAGGAGCTGAGACTTGTTCAGCTGACAAATAACCGATCCCATTCAAGATAATTAACAGACTTAAAAGGTGCTTTTTTGAATAAAACTGACTCATATTAATTCCCTTTTAAAGATATTTTCAAATCATATAAAATATATGTATGATAAAACATACAAAACATGTAGACTTTACAGATAAAGTTTTCTTTATTTGTTGTGCAAAGTAAGTATACTACATTTTGTATCTATTTTATATTAATAATAATCTACACTGAAATAATATGAAAAAAATAGTTTTGATGGGCAACCCCAATGTGGGTAAAAGCCTCCTCTTTTCCCGTCTTACTGGAACCAAAGTTGTTACAAGCAACTTCCCCGGAACCACTGTTGGTATCACACGAGGTACTTTTTCATGTACCCATAAAAATTGTAATGAACACCAATACATGCTTATTGATGCTCCTGGCGCCTATAGTTTTTCCGATCAAAAAGCACCTGCTGACATAGAAAAAGTTGCTCTTAAGATCACAAAGAGTGCTGACATCATCATCAATGTTGTTGATGCTACAAGCTTAGAAAGAAATCTACTTCTCACGCTTGAGCTCATCAAACATCATAAAGGCCCTTTGATTATGGCGCTTAATCTCTGGGATGAAGCAAAATATCATGGAATTTCAATAGACATTGAAAAATTATCAAGCATTCTTGGAATTCCTGTTATTCCAACTATTGCTCTCACTGGAAGTGGTGTCAAAGAACTTGCAACAACAGTCACCGACTTTCCCACGTTAAAAAATAGAACAACAATTAATGACTCAATCGACTGGAACGCAATAAAAAGCATTGAAAACCAAGTACAAACAAAAACAGCACGAAAAAAACGACTTCATGAATACTGGGAGTCGATAACCCTTGATCCTGTTTGGGGAACGCTTATTGCTATAGCAATCCTCATCATCTGCTTCAGTGCTATTTTCTTTATTGCTGATCACATTGAAAACTTTATTGAAATAATTTTACAATATTGCTATACACCACTACTACTTGGACTATACAAATTATTAAATGGATTTCCCTTTTTACAAACAATTCTTGTTGGAACAACTGATGGTTCAACGATTAACTACTCGGAAGCTATGGGACTTTTAACATCAGGACTCTACATTCCTCTTGCAAAAGTAGCTCCTCCGGTCGGCATTTTTTATGCTATCATTGGACTTCTTGAAGATTCTGGTTACTTGCCTCGCTTGGCAACTCTCTCAGATACCGTCATGCACCGTTTCGCACTTCATGGCTTTGCTATCGTTCCACTTATTCTGGGTGCTGGATGTAATGTGACTGGTATTCTTGCAACACGTTTACTGCCCAATCGAGCTCAACGAATCATTGCTTCATTTTTGCTCAGCATTGCGATCCCTTGCACATCACAAATTGCTATGATAGTTCGTATGGGTGGACGAATGGGAGCAAAATATATGTTTGTCATATTTGCTTGCCTCTTTTTCATCTGGTATTCGGTTGGTTACTTTTTAGGCATGCATCAGACAAAAAGCTACGATGAACTGATTCTTGAACTTCCTCCGTATCGCATTCCTGATATAAAAATGGTTTTTAAAAAATTATCTTATCGTATGTATAACTTTTTTGGCGATGCGATTCCAGTCACCATTGGTGGTATTTTCATCCTACTTGTTTGCAACTATTTTCACCTGCTTGATGGACTTGCAAATTTTTTAGGTGTTTTTTCACAAAAATTATGGGGCTTACCATCAACGGTTGTTCCAATAATTCTTATGGGACTCTTTAGAAAAGAGATTGCTCTCAGCTTTTTAGATCGACACTCAGAGCTTACCAATGCACAATTATGTGTGACAACCTTGTTGCTCTCGATTTCATTTGCCTGCCTGTCAGTCTATACTATTTTGTACAAAGAGTTTGGTGGTCGCGTCCTCTTTTATATGGTTGCAGCGATGTGTGGCATTGCAACTCTTATGGGGTTTATACTTTCATCAATACTTGTCTACATTTAAGTAATTATTCACTTATTAACCCTAAGACTTTAAAGAAAACTAATGAAAAAAACAATTTTTACTCTTTTTATTGCAATAGCTCTTACTTCAAACTTTGGACAGGCTGCTGCGTTTAAAAAACTATTTTCTAAAAATAAAATGCCTACATGTGCTACTACAATAAATGTTAAAAAGAAAAGAGTACTCATGCTTGATATTGAAGAAGACAACTATTTAAATAATCACCGTCATCTTTCCCCAGGGGTTGCTGCCCTTATTAAATC